>NZ_JBNHEQ010000017.1:0-26620 GCF_050016015.1 Dapis hubbardiae BLCC-M172 | reverse complement strand
GTTAGCACATGGCCGTTTCGCTGCGCGACATGAAACGCCCCTACGACTCCTGACTCAAGAGGCAAAAACTCGCAACTTTGCCAAGATACGCTTAGGGCTTCTATAAAGGGGATAGTCAGATATATTTATCCCTTGATTTTTCTGCTATTATTCTGCCAAAAATAATAACTTTTTGAGAGTTTTCAACTGCAAAACAGGCACTTTTTTCAACCCAAAAAGCCTAAAGTTTAAATTTATTTAGTAAACCCTAGTTATTATTTTTCTCGACTCATATTTCCTACTCCCTAAAACAATAACTGATAACTAAAATAACATGACAAATAATACTTCTATTAAACAAACATTTTTTGACCGTTGGGCATCAAGTTACGATTGGTTATTTCCATCTGTAGTTTATCAAGCTATACATAAAAGGTTGCTGGAATATGTAAATTTACCAAGTTCGGCAAATGTACTTGATTTAGGTTGTGGTACGGGAAAACTTCTCTATCGTCTTGCTATTAATTTTCCTAATCTTCAAGGTACTGGTTTAGACTTATCTCCGGAAATGATTAGTCAAGCAAATAGTCGTAATCATTATCCAGAACGTTTAACATTTTTATCAGGAAATTCTGAAGAAATGCCTTTAACGGATGAGCAATTTGATGCTGTTTTTAATACCATTAGTTTTTTACATTATCCTCATCCTCAACAGGTATTTAATGAAGTGAGTCGAGTATTACGTCCTGGTGGATATTTTTATTTAGTTGATTCTTATTTGAAATGGCAAGATGAATTTCAATATTTAGGTATTACTCCAGGAGGTTTAAACCTTTATAGTCCAACAGCTCGTGCAAAATTGGGTCAAGAAGCTGGATTAAATTTACAAGCTAATTATTACTTATTAGGAGCAGTATTACTAACAATATTTACTAAATAATAAAACTGATAAATTCTAAAAACCTAATTCCCCTTTCCCCCTGTTGATAAACAGTTTATGATCAAAAAGTGTTGGTAATTAGTAAGATAATTTTCTGCTAGGATAACTGAATATTGGCATTAAAAAGCAAATATTTCAGACAGTGAATTAATAAGCGATAAAGTGAGTAATATATTTTTACTAACTCGGCAAAAAATTAGGCTAACAAGAAATTATCTATAGGACTTACGCAAAGACAATGTATATAGTGTTCAAAACTATAACGTTATAGTTTTTTGACTCTATAATATAGTACCTCATAGTACCTCTGCCTAAGTCCCAATCTAGATAAAATAATAAACTTTTTCTAGCGAAAAAAACTAATTATATCAAATCTGGATAATTACTATAGCTAAGTCATTGCGAGTGGAACGGAGTGGAAGGTTTGCGGAGCATTCCGGAACGGATAGCAATCTCCGCACACCCCTGAGATTGCTTCCGCTTCGTCGCTGCGGACGACTGTTCAATCAGATTCTGTATTGCTAATTTTCTTTTTCTTTTGACTCCAAACACCCAATCCTGCAACGAAAATTAACCCAGTAATTAAAGTAGGTTCTGGCACAGATGTACCTGCTTGTTTTGAGAGATTACATTCAGTATTTGAGTTTTGAATAGACTGGGATGTAGTAGTAGTAAAAAATTGGGATAAATCTGAACTTTGCGCTGAATTAGTTTCTGTAGTTAAACTATTATTATTCTGAGTTGAACTTACAATAATAGCCTTTGCTGGTAACTTTTGATAAAATCCTAAACTCAAAATCAAAGTAGCAGAAATGACTGGGAAAATTTGATTTATTTTAATTACTTTTTTCTCCTAAATATCATTAAATCAGAACAAATAATAAACTGTCATTGCGACCGATAGGGAAGCATATTTTGCTTCTAATGGGTAGGTTATTTCAGTTATCAGCATCTCCTGCTGTTTGCGCAGCATTCCGTAGGAAACCAGGAGGCTTGAAAATACGGAATATTCTTTTTTTTATCCTCTTGAAAAAAGAGACTTGAAACGAAAACTTTTTGGTCAAATAAATATTTAACTAAGGTTAATGCGGGGAAAATGGTAGGTTCAAATTTATGAGTGCTATTTCAAATCCAATTCCAAACCACAGGCAAAAACTCTCCTATCCAATTTCCTACCAACCACAACGTATAACCCAAAATCAAAACCGTATAAATAATACTAAGAGGAGCATAAATAGCTAAAATAGCTTGGTCAGATGTTTTCTCAGGTGAAGGTTGACGGCGCAATAAATCAAAATAAAACAAGATAGATCGCTTCCTTAAATTATTAATTCCTGTCATTGCTACTAACAGATGATAACCATCAAAAGCATTTAATGGATTCAAATTTAACGCGACTGTCAACAAAGCAGCACTCATCAATAAATAACTATTTTGCTGCATCAAACTCTGGGGAGGAGAAGCTAATAATAACCAAACTGCCAACGACCAAATAATTATTTGAACTATTACCCCCGCTGCTACAACTAAAACTCTTTGTTTCCTTTTAACTAAAGAATATTGGTCGGAAGTATTGGTGTACATTCCGGGCATAAAACACATAAATAATAAACCAATTTCTGGCACAATACCGCCGAAATGTTTCAGAGTAAAAGCATGACCTAATTCATGCAAAAAAATTACCAACATTGAGGCAAAACCTAACTTTAATAAATTAGTTGGAGCTAAAGTCAAATCTCCCCAAACTTGTTGATGAGCAGAAACAATATCTGTGGCATAAGCTAACCATAAAAAAATTGTATGACCAAGGAAAAAACAGAGGAAAAAACCAAAAGCTTTAGTCCAAATCCAGGGTAACTTATCTAGATGTTTTTCTAACCATTCGTCAGGTTTGAACAGAGGGATTTTGAAAAATAATATTTGGGCTAAAGAGAACTTTTTCGGTGGAGGTTCCGTATCCTCCAACATACCTGTTGCTGCTAATTTTTGCAACAATTATTGAATGTCTTGGAGAGTCAAATCGTGTTTATTCGCAATGGCAGGTATTGGTCTTTTCCCTAACAGACAAATGACATTTTTATCAATATTATCTACCTGTATAAAAGTCGGATATTCAGGATTTCGTAATATCCAATAGTTGTCTGGATGTTGAATCCAATGCACCTCTGGTTTAAGTCTCATTAACATTCGGTTGTATTTTAATTATTGATAGTATCACTACTTCACTTAGTTTATCTGAATTTTTACTTAATTTTATAATTAACTATATAAATACAACCGACAAAATACAGTTAAAAATACATTTTTTACAAGTTTTTTATACTCAATTAATATCAAGCTTTAGTAAACAAAAATTAGAGCAAAATTTTTCAAATTTTCTAAATATACTTATAGAAAAAAGATGATTAATTAATTAAAAAGAGATTTATGATTACATATATATGGAAATAATACTAGTATTAAGTATTACTTTTTTATTGGCTTTTTATGACTGATAATCTCAAAAAAAATCATTAAAAATTATTAATCACCTTGACACTTAAATATTTTGTGAGTTAAATTATCCGATAATTATTTTGCCTAAATCTTGATAAACAACGGACGAAAATAAATGAGTTTTTCGTCTGATATATGTTATATGAAAGCAATCATTGAAATTGCAAAAGGAAAAACTTGTCAATCTTAATTCCCAACACAAATCAGAGGTGTAACTTATGCATTGGTCATGGAAAAAAAAAGCTAATAGCAAACAAAAACTTAAACAAAATGCTAAGGAGAAACGGAAAAAGCGCAGAAGCAAAACGTTTATTTTAGAAGAAATAATTAGTCCGAGTGTGGCATTTTGTCCGGTTCTACCAATAGATGATTCCCTGGTTTGGGATAGTGTATTTGGATTATTTACAGAACAAGAATTAGTAGCTGCAATTTTAGGCAATAATTCTGCTATAGATATTAATAATATAGATGTAGAAAGTTTATTTGAAAATTACTTTGCCAAGATTGACGAATATTTCGCAGAAAATCCTACTGAAGCTGATGCTTTTGATGTAGATAATTTCTCTACTTGGCCGACTTTGGAAGCGTTGATTAATCCAGGACAGCCAAGTGTAGAAATACCAGATGTTGGTGGAGTTGTGGGAACTTTACCACCTCCGGTAACAATACCGATAGATCCGCCGAGAAATAACTATAATCAAGATTATGACTTCCCTGTGGAAAATCAACCTTTGGTGGGAGTTATTGATACTGGGTTTAGTGGTAATAATCCCGATATTGATTATACTCGGATAACTTTGGGTAGCGATCGCCTCGACAATGACAATAACCCACTGCTTCAGTCTGGAGAAGGAAACGAACATGGTACTCATGTTTTGGGAATTATTGGGGCGACTCGCGATAATGGTATTGGTATTGACGGGATTAACGATAAAGCTCCTTTGTGGTTAGGGCGAGCCATTGGGTCTGGAGAATGGGCTGAGTCTTTGGTTGAGTTTGTGGATGATTTTAGGGAGTCTAGCCAACCGAATGCGTTGGCAAATTTGAGCTTGGATTTGACCCAGACGGACGCCGAGGGGAACGTGACGACTCGTTATGAGTTTACCCCAGAAGAACGGGCCGCCTTAGAATATGCCAGAAAGAATGGTGTTTTGATTGTTGCTGCTGCAGGTAATGATGGCGGTGTGATGTCTGTGTTGGGGCAAGCATCTCAGGAATTTGACAATATTGTTACGGTGGGTGCTGCTGATGGAGAAAATCGGGCAGCTTATTCTAGTTATGGTAATGGTTTAGATATTTTAGCTCCTGGTGGTACGGAATCATATCCTTTATTTTCCACTATTGGGGATGGTTTGGGCACGATGGCTGGTACTTCTGTAGCTACAGCTCAAATGAGTGGTGCTGCGTCCTTGGTTTGGGCAGCAAATCCAGATTTGAATTATCGTCAGGTGATTGAGATTTTGAAGTCTACCGCTAAGGATGTACAAGCACCAGGATGGGATGAAGAGACTGGTGCGGGGTTGTTAAACATTAATATGGCGATGGAGTTGGCAAAAGTTACTACACCCCAGGAGTATGAAGTTCCTTCAATTCTAATTCCTGAAACTTGGAGTGGTGCAGGTCAAGTTATTCCCGGTGAACGAGCAGTACAAATCCATACTACAGGCAATTTTAGTGGAACAGTGACTGCCACCATTGGTGCAAATCTTCGCTCTGGTCCAGGAACTAATTATAATCGTGTTGGTAGTGCAAACTATCAACAACAACTTCAGTATGATGCGTGGCAGAAAGGGGAGTATATTAGTTATCCTGGTTTGGGTTCAGACGATCGTTGGTATCGGATTGCGGGTACAGATCAATGGATTTCGGCAGCGATTACAACAGGTGAGCCTCCTGCTGTCCAAATACAACCGCCACCAACCCAACCATCCCCACCCGATCCTATTCCTGATGTTCCGATCAATTCTAATTCACCTAACTATCGAAGTGGGCCAGTAAACCCGTTTGCTTACCACTGGATCGGGCAATGTACTTGGTACACTTACGGGCGAATGCTTGAAACAGGTTTGTTACCCGCAGCGATAAAAAATAATGCCTTATTCCGTGGCAATGCCTGGGAGTGGAAGGGAGATGCACAGAAAGTGGGTTTACCGATTACTTCTACCCCAACTCCAGGCGCACGAGGGATTGTTGTCTGGCCACCCAATGTGAAAGGAGCAGGTAGTGTTGGTCACGTTGCTTTCCTCGAAGAAGTGTATCCTGATGGTCGGGTTCGGATTACTGAAGCAAACTGGCCTACAGGAAGTTGGATTAAAGAACGGATTCTCACTCCCGCTCAATATGCTGGTCTTTCATTTGTCCGATTGGAAAATGCCCAAACTAATAACTATTCCGCTCCTCCCGCAACTCCTGGACAAAATCGGCAGTACATTGTTCGTCCTAATGATAATCTTTGGAATATTGCTCAACGGGAGCTTGGTGACGGCAACCGTTGGCGGGAAATAATGAAAACGCCCAACGGTAGTACGTTTACCGAAGCTGAAGCACTGAATTTACAAGTGGGTCAGTCTGTGTATCTGCCAGTGAGTTATCAGACAGGTACGGGTCAACCAATTACTCCTCCTCCTTCTTCTAATCCACAACCATCTTCTCGCTATCAAGTCAAAGCAGGAGATACGCCATCTGATATTGCTCAAGATTTGCTAGGAAATGCTAGTCGTTGGCGTGAAATTATTCGGGAGTCAACCGGAAGGCAGTTAACTGATGCTGATACTACGAATTTGCAAATTGGGGAATGGTTGATTTTGCCTGGGGGAAATAGTGGAGACGGCAATAACCCACCTCAACTGCAGCTACCTCGAACTGGTGGTGGTACTCATGTTGACCAACTTAAACAGACGATTAATACTCTTGAGAAGGAAATTGACGAGATTAACAGTCAAATTCTCGATAAGCAGAACGAAATAAAGAAAAAAGAAGAAGAAATCAAGGATAAAGAGTTTTGGTTGTGGTCTTGGTTGCCTTGGGTAAAAGACGAAATTAATGAATTAAAAGATGAAGTTACTCAACTGCAAAGCGAAATTTCTGAGCTTGAATCTAAGAGGGATACTAGGGAACAAGAACGACAGAATGCCTCTAAAGAGTTGGAACAAATCGCTAAAATTCCCGATCCTTGGCAGGAGATAGCGAGTCCTTATATTTCCCTGCTAGTTGAAGCTTTTGCCAGCCTAGAAATTAGAAATCCCCTTGTACTTGCATACGCTGCGGCTACTATCGGGTATGAATCAAGCTGGAATCCAGAGGCACAAAACACAACTGATGATGCTGCTAAAACGGGATATCCAGGGGCTGGTTTGGCTCAGATAACGTGGAAAGATAATTACCAAAAGGTTTCAGACTTGACTGGAATTGATTTTGTTAATCATCCCGAGTATATGTTCGATCCTCTTAAGTCTTTGAAGGCAAAAGCAGCATTCTACAAAATGAATAATATGATCCCCCTAATAGAAGCAGGGTATTATGAAAGTGCGGCTGGTCTTTATAATTCTGGCAAGAAACAATTTCGATCTGATTACACTGCAAAAGTGGCTGCAGCTGTTCCTGAGTGGATAGAAGTTTTTAGCTAATTTTGCACAGACAATAGTAGTCGTAGGGTGCGTTAGGCGGCTATCATCTACAAAAATAATCACTTAACCTCAAAACTGCGCCGTAACGCACCTTCTTTACCAAAAATTCACCCTGTCAATGGTGCGTTACGCGGGAACAAAATTAACTTGACTACCCCATAATTAAATTACCCCGCTTTTCATGTTGCGCAGCAAAACGCACCCTACCTTGAAGGCGAACGATTTATTTGTAGGGGCGATTCGCGTAATTAGGAGCATTCCGGAACGGAAATCGCCCCTACAGATGGTGTATGATTTAATATTTTGCGTAAGTCTTATTGCCGAAATTAACGCAATTTAAGAATTTCAGCAGTTATAGCTAAACTCTCTTCATACAAAACCTCTCGTCCCCAACGTTGTAGCTGTTGAGCCATCAAATATTCTGCCTTCTGATCGCTTAAAGCACTAACTTGCTCTGTATGACAAGACTGGGCATTACCACCTGACTCTAATCGCATACAACCAGTGGTTTCAGAACACAAAATAGTACAACAACCTGCATTGGGATTACTAGAGTCTAAACGCAGTCCCACTAAATCTCCAGGAATTTCACCATAGTCAGCAGTAGGAATTGCTGCCAATTCTGCTAAAATTTCCTTGTCGTTAGGAGTGGTGAACTTAATATGGATGATGTCATAATCACCACCAGTTTTAGTATAAGTTGTAGGTTGCCAATCAAGACGACTAGCGAACCAACCTAAAAACATTAATGCTTGTGCTGGGTTCCCTTTTTCATAGTCAAGAGTAATTGTATCAATTTGACTCAGAGAAGCACGACGCTCTGGCGGATCAAATGTAGCAGCAGTTAATTCTTGCCATGCAGACAGACGATGCCAATTTAAGTCGGCAATATATGTTTTATCCTCAACCAACTCCTGCATTTTGAGAAATTCTGATTCTGAATCGCTAAAGTAAGATGAATCGAGAATAATACAGTTGCTAGTTTTGCATAGACGAGCGAAAAGTTCTTGTTCTGGGTTGGGGGTAGCTTTCCACCAAACAAACTTGGGTAGATCGGGAATCATTAATGATGTTACGACATCACTTACCCGTTCTAATGCTTCTTTAGTTCCGCGTAGGGTAATATATTCACAACAAATTAGTGAAGACTGCTTTTTCTGAACTGGACAGTAAGCAGAAACTTGAGCTGTTACCCCTGTATCTTCTCCGAAGGTAGGACACAATGTAATAACTCGACAGGGATTTTGATCTGCGATAACATCACTTATACTAAATCCTCTGACATCTATATTAGAGAATTGCTTTTCTTCTGGTGATTTGGTAGCCCACTCTGAGCGTAATTTGGCAAGAGTTTCAGAGTCTACTCTACCTGTAATTGGTAATCCATAAGCTTTTTGAGCTTCCTTAATAGCTTCACGAGCTGCTGTTCCATTAATACCGTCTATTTCACCTTTGTAGAATCCCAAACCAGCCAAAAGTTGCTGGAATTCTTCGGGTTCGTAGATTACCATGCTGAAAGTTGCTGCTCTGGTAGCAATGGAAGCTGACTTACCTCCACTTTGACTGAGCCAGATTTTATTTAGTTCTGCCTCAATTTCACCGAGAGAGATATCTTTTGGTTGTTGTAAGGCAACAAGTGTTGTACTCATTTTTAGTAAATGCTTAAGTTCTTTGGTGATGCTTGCGTTAAACCTGGTGGTTATTAAGTAGGCTTCTTTTTCCTAACAAAAATTTCTACATAATGAGAAATCTAATAGTCAAAAGTTAAACCCCTATATCATATCAAATCTGGTAGTATCGGTATAAAAAAGCAGAGAAACCGGGTTTGTATAAAATGTCCTTGTACGGACGTTGCACAGGCAAAAATGCGTTTTCCGTTCCGGAATGCTCCGCTTTCCATGTCACGCAGTGAAACGTCCCTACCATTTACCTCCTACAAACCCGGTTTCTTGTTACCCCGATTTTTCGGGAACCGTACCAAGCGGATTTGATATAACAGTTCTAAATGTAACTTGTTAGTTATCAGTTAAAAGTTGGTTATAATACTTCCCAAAGGGTATTAGTTATCAGTAACCAGTCATGTTGTCAGTTGAATTTAAGGAAATTACTTGTTTACAACTACTAAAAACTGATCGCTGATAACTGATAACTGATAACTGATAACTGATTTAAAGTCGGCGCCAACGACGACCATCTCGGTTGAGCAACAGTTCGGCTTCGACTGGTCCCCAACTACCTGCTTCATACAAAGGTATTACTTCTGGTGGAGCGGGAGCATCCCAGATACTCAGTATTGGTGTTAATGCTCGCCAAGATGCTTCTACTTCGTCGCCACGAGTAAATAGGGTTTGGTCTGCTAACATACAGTCTATTAACAATCGACTGTAAGCATCTGTACTGGGCTTACCAAAAGCTGTATCGTAACGGAAATCCATATCTACTGAGCGAGTTCGCAGAGAACTACCTGGTGTTTTAACTTCAAAGCGCATCGATATCCCTTCATTCGGTTGGATGCGCAAAGCTAATACGTTAGGGTTAGCTTGTTTAGCTGCGGACTGGAACATCAGATATGGCACTTCTTTAAACTGAATTGCGATTTCTGACACTTTTTTGGGCATCCGTTTGCCAGTGCGCAAATAAAATGGTACTCCTTTCCAACGCCAGTTATCAACATTAAGTTTCAGTGCTGCATAAGTAGGTGTGGTGGAGTTAGGATCTGCTCCTCCTTCTTCCCGATAAGCTGGAACATTTTTACCTTTCATCCAACCTTGGGTATACTGACCGCGAATTGCCGAATATTCGAGGTGTTCTAAATCTGCTAGACGGGTTGCCTGAACTACTTTTACTTTTTCGTTGCGAATACTATCAGCATCTAAGGAATTAGGAGGTTCCATTGCTGTGAGGGAGAATAGCTGCATCAGGTGGTTTTGTACCATATCCCGCAGGGCGCCTGATGTTTCATAATATCCAGCACGTCCTTCTAATCCTACTGTTTCTGCAACAGTAATTTGCACATTATCAACAAATTGACGATTCCATAGGGGTTCAAAAATGGCATTAGCAAATCTAAATACCATTAAGTTTTGAACGGTTTCTTTCCCTAAATAGTGATCGATGCGATATATTTGCTCTTCGGGACAAACTTGACGCACAATTTTGTTGAGTACCTGAGCTGAACTGAGGTCTCTACCAAAGGGCTTTTCAATTACTAATCTGTGCTTTTTAGGATCGGCTAACATTCCGGCTGCCCCTAACTGTTGAGTAGCTTCTCCAAAGTATCGGGGAGCTACAGACAAGTAAAATACGCGATTACCTCGCGTACCCCTCTCTTCGTCCAGTTGACTCAAAAGTTCTTTGAGTTTTTGATAATCTTCTGGTTTGTCTATGTTACCAGGGCAGTAAAAAATCCCCTTGGCAAAATCATTCCATAGTTCTTCAGATTGTAAGCCACCACCAAAGTCTTCTACTCCTGTCCGCATTTGTTCACGGAAGTAGTCATGGCTCCATTCTCGGCGTGCCACTCCAACTATTGTTAGTTCAGGGGGAAGTCTCCGTTCTAGCTTCATTTGATATAATGCTGGAACGAGTTTTCTTTGGGTTAGATCGCCGGATGCACCGAAGATTACTAAAATCTGTGGTTCGGGAATCCGGTCTTGTTGTAATCCAACCCGCAGAGGATTTTCTAATAATGCTACCATCTATGTTTACTCCTTCTAATTAATTACTATAGAAGCTTTTTTGTTTTTGTTGAAGTGTCTGGTTTTTTTGATTTAATCAAAAATTTAGCTATTTGTTTACTATGAATCTTTGTATAGTTCATAAAAATGTCAAATATGACTAATCCTCCTGCATTGCAGGCGTTATCCTGACGCTCGTGTTAGCGCAGCTCTGACCCAGGAGGCACTACAACACCACGCCAGTTGCGTGACTGTCGGGAGACCCGCCCAACGCACTGGCTTCTCTATCCCATGGTCAAAGACATTTGGGACTGCTTTTTTCATTATGTTTAGAGAACCGTTCACTTTACTCATTGATTAATCCTTTGTTGGCAGTACGATTGCATTCCTCTTTGTCTTGATGCAGTCGCTCATGGGGGAAACCCCCTTTGGCGGCGCTGCATCGCTTTACTCTTTTCGGTGAAAAGTTGACTCTTCTTTTCTGACCTTTTTTGTAAACTGGAATCAAATCATTATCTATAAAACTTGATGCGGAGGTATAAGATTCTTCTGTAATAATCACATCTATCCCTACCATCTTGGCTTGATAAGATAACATTTCAATTAACTTTTTATAGGGAACAGATACAAAATTTTGATTATTTATTTTCCCTAAATTTATCTTCTGCTTCCACTCTTCATTGTGCCCAATTATCAGAGTTCCTCTGCATCTGATTAATTAAAGTATCAATAATCAAACGAGATGCAATACGCGTATTGGATCATTAATTTTAAATTCTCTTTTTAACATAAGCTTTTTCAGTCTCAGGCTTGATTGATTTTCCCGAAGTTCAGATTGTAGTAAGCTTTTAATTTTATTATAGTATTGATTTATAGATTTTAAGGGTCTGCCATTTATCACTCTTGGGTTTGATTCCGGCACCCTTAAAAGTTTCGGCTGTCGCCGACATGAAAATGTAGCTAAATTGTTTAACCCAATATCAATACTGGCGCAACGATTTTTCTCTAGGTCGTATTGTTTTTCGCATTTCTCATAAACTACCTCAATTACATAATGGTTAAGTCTAGGGACGAGACGAACTTGTTTAAGAGCGTGAAGTAGGCACTAATGTTTTTAGATAAATGCCTGTTTTACTGGGATTAATAATTCCTTGTTTTAGTTGCCTCTTGCTGATAGCTTGTTTAGTATAAACTATAATATTTATTCGGTGTTATTTTATTTTTAGATCCACCGAAGAGGAGGACGAGATTTAAACTTTGATGGATTCTCTTTAAAAACTTCGTTCACGGCTAAAAAGCAATTCATGTGTTTCTATCTAGTATCATCAATATTTGTTGAGATACTCGATTCTGGCATTGCTTGATAGTCTGCTTGAGTAGAAAGTGTTTTTTGTAGGTCATAGTAGGATAGATTTTTCTTTTCAAATATCCAAGAGGTCCGAACTAAATAATTAGAATAGTTATAGAGATTTTTCGACAAGAAACACAGCCGGTCAATTTCAGCATAAAACCGATGTGTTGGTTGAATAATATGTCTCTCAACTAATTTCATAAATCAAGGAGTTAAAATTACGATTAGGCTCTGAGAATTTATTAGTTTTTATTTGATTTAAACCCCGTTCTTAAGGGTGTCGAGGATTATTAAATTTTGTCAAATATTTAGTAGCTATGCATGTACCAATAAACGAAGATATTTGACTATATATGACTATGTTTATGTACAATGTTTATTATACCAAATTATTCAATAATTCAGCGTATTTAACTACATTAAGTAAGTCAGTTATGAATAAATGCAACTTACTAGGGCGGGTTTTTAGGACTACATTGCTAATTTTTTAAGGCTTTCAGCTAAACCCGCCCTTAGAATTTTTTAACGTTTAATTCGACTTACCTAATACTTAATTCCCATTGTAGGTCATCAGTCAAACCTTACTTTTTTTTGTTTTGGCTGATGAAATCAGATTTATTTAACTTGAAACAGGTGCTAATTTTTTAACTTTTTCTTCTAGGGAGTTGATTAGGGAAGTAAAAGGTTTGATAAATTTGTCGATCCCTTCTGCTAGGAGTTCGTCCATTACTTGGTCAATATTGATATTAATCTCAGGATCTTTGAGACTTTCTATGACTTCTTTTGCTGCCTCAAAGTTTGTCTCAACTCGGTTGTCAACATGACAATGGTCAACACAAGCATCTATGGTTTGGGGAGGCAAGGTATTAACTGTATCAGGTCCAATTAATTCGTCAACATACATTACATCACTATAGGCTGGATTTTTGGTACTGGTGCTTGCCCATAACAGTCTTTGTACTTTTGCGCCTTTTGCTGATAAAGCTTTCCAGCGATCGCCTTGAATTATTTTTTTGTATTCTTGATAGGCAATTTTGGCATTAGCGATCGCTACTTTTCCTTTGACTGTTTCTAGTTTTGCCTTGACAGTTTCATCTGCTACATTCTTGAGTTTTCCATCAATTGTACCATCAATATTACTATCAATCCTACTGAGAAAGAAACTTGCTACAGAAGCTATCTTACTAATATCCTCTCCTTTAGCAGCTCTAGCTTCTAAACCTTCAATATAAGCCCAGGCTGTATTTACATAGCTTTCTACGGAGAAAAGCAAAGTGACATTTACATTTATCCCTTCACTAATAACTCGCGTTACTGCTGGTAAACCTTCTGGTGTACCTGGAATCTTAATCATTAGGTTTTCGCGACCAATAGCAGTATAATAACGAATTGCTTCGCTGATGGTACTTTCTGTATCTTTAGCAATAGTTGGTGGAACCTCTATACTAATATAACCATCTAATCCATTAGTCTGTTCATAAACTGGCATGAAAATATCGCAAGCATCACGAATATCCTTAAATACAAGAGACTCGTATATTTCCATCACTGACTTACCAGCACTGATACCAGCTTCAATATCTGCATCATAGATAGCATTACCAGCGATCGCCTTTTCAAATATCGCGGGATTAGAAGTAATACCACGAATCCCTTTCTGGACAATCATACTCTTGAGTTCCCCAGACTCAATAATATTGCGACTCAGATTATCCATCCAGATACTCTGGCCTAGGTTTTCTATTTCTAGCAAATGATTAGTTGTCATAGCTATTACCTTAATTCCTACTATGTTTTGTTGGAGTTTTTTGTACTTTTAGATACTTCTCAAGAATAACTAAGCTGTTATGTGCTACTGCAGGTCTTCAAAACTTCTTTATTATTGAGGTGTTGCAGAAGTGAAGTCTATATACAATTTGTATTCTGCTTGCAAAAACTCTAACTCTACAACCTAATTCAAGTTGTTAACCTTGATTAGAAATACGTTTTTGCTCTTTAACAAAAGACTCAACAAGTGCCACGTCTTCTTTACTACCAATAACCAATGGCGTCCGT
Organism: Dapis hubbardiae BLCC-M172; assembly: GCF_050016015.1. Lineage (NCBI taxonomy): Bacteria > Bacillati > Cyanobacteriota > Cyanophyceae > Oscillatoriales > Microcoleaceae > Dapis > Dapis hubbardiae. The sequence continues at coordinate 12,496 of NZ_JBNHEQ010000017.1, read as the reverse complement.
TGATGAAGTTCTTCTGCTAATACATCTAATATTTCTTCTGTTCCTGTACTAGCTCTACCACCAGCTTGTTCCACTAAATAAGCCATTGGAGCTGATTCATATAGTAGACGCAATTTTCCTTCTGGCTTTTTCACTGTACCTGGGTATAAAAATACCCCACCTTGGTATAAAATTCGATGAAAATCTCCCACTAATGCACCACCATAACGGGCGGTATAACCTTCATGGCGATGAACATAGCGGATATACTCCCGCATAGAATCATCCCACTGCCAAAAGTTACCCTCATTCACACTATAAATTGGGCCGTGATCTGGAATTTTGATATCCTCATTAGCAAGGATAAATTCACCTAAGCTAGGGTCAAGAGTAAATGCGTGAACCCCCCGGCCAATTGAATACACCAACATTGTGCTAGGGCCATATAAAATATAACCAGCAGCAATTTGTTTACGTCCACTTTGAAGTAAATCTCTAGCGGAACCATCTTCATCATTGCCTTCTTGTTGGCGAATTGAGAAAATAGACCCCACATTGAGATTAGTATCTAGATTAGAGGAGCCATCTAGAGGATCGTAAAGCAAGGTATAGCGACCAATTGGGCAATTTTCTGGAATGTAATAGGGTTTTTCCATTTCCTCGGATGCCAAGCGACAGACAAGGCCACTTTGCTTAAATACCGAGATAAATACATCATTGGCATAAATATCCATCTTTTTGACGGATTCTCCCTGGACATTGACTGTGCCAGTAAACCCTAAAGCATTTTCGACTAATCCAGCGCGGGTTAGACGACGAGCGATTAATTTGCCTGCCAAAGCAATTCGATTCATTAAGGCGCTGATATCTTGAGCATCTGGTGAGAAGCTCTGAAGTTGCTGTAGGACATGACGTGATAAGGTTGTACAATCACGGTCTAATGCTTGTGTTTCCTCCAGACGAATGTGGAGGTCTTCCCCAGTTTGGGCATTTACCATATCTATAAAATTCCTCCATCTTGAATAGCTCCAGCCAATAGGCTAGTTGCAAAGGCAACTTTAGTTCTATTCTGGATATGCCTAGGGTCTATTCTATTTGGGCTTGAGCGGGAGGTTGCTCTTCTTTAATATGAACTTTAGATAGTAGCGGAAGTCAAATTTTAGGAGTCAGAAGTCTTTTCAGTTATCAGTACCTCCAGTTAAAGCAAATATTTCCTTTTTTATCGCCTTAAAAGAGGAAGCTTGAGACCAAAATTTTTCGGTTAAAATTATCTATAATTTTCTGAAAAAGTCTAGTCGTAGGGGCGATTTTCGTTCCTGAATACTTCGTAAACGCGTAATTAGGAGCATTCCGTAGGAAATCGCCCGTATAGGAGTGAGGTGGGAATATACAGCGCTTCCCGCTGTTATGAGGTACAAAATTTTAGGTTTGAGGGAACACTTAACTGGTATGGAGGGAATAGGTATGGAGGGAACAGGTATGGAGGGAATAGAAAAGAATAAAAACAACTGTACCTCATAGCTTCGGAAACTGCTGTAATTTGGGAATATTTGCTAATGGCTAAAGATGAAAGATTTTTTTATAACGAATTAATATGATATGAAATCTGCTGTATTTCAAAAAAAAAGTTTGTGTTATCTACTAAGAAAAATATAGTAGTAACACAAACTTTAATATTATTTAGGAATAAGAATTAAACAGTTATATAAAATCTTATTCGTCAATGATATCCTAACCCTGGTATTTAAAATAAAAGCCTAATGCAACACCCAATAATTTTACTTGTGGGGTGATAATAATAGGTATCATTTCCCGCATAAATGGCTTATCTGATTTTGGAGAAATAGATGCTAAAAAAACCATAAGATAAGTAATCCCTAACGAGCTACAAAAAAATACTAAAAGTTTGTCAGCTATATTTTTTCTAGTCTTTTCCTGTTCTACTTTTGCCCATTTATTTATGTGTTTCTTATGTTCATGGCTTAAGTCTTTAATAGTTTTAATAATTGAAATTTATTTTAAGATTACTATCTAGAGTCAATTGAATATACTTAAGACTTATCCAAAGACACTATATATAACCCCTAACTGTATCTTTGAAATTGATTTTCCTTTCTAGAACCTGAGCGATCGCCCTCGAAACTATTTTTAGTTGAATAAAAAGTCATGTATATAAGCAGGTGATACCATTCAAGCTTTATGATATCAGAATTTTTGTGAGGATGCAACTGAAAATCCTTTGACGCGCGATTTTTTTCAGGAGCTTAAGAAAATGCAAATGTTTGTGCTTTTGCACTAGGCAGGTATTAATGGAAAGATTTGATGAGAGAAAAATCAGTATTTGCCTGAAGCTTCACAAGATGAAAATATTTTTGGTATTGCTCCATTGAAAAATTTTGAATCTGAGCGATCACAAAGCGGAACGGAGTTCTATCGCCTTCTTAGTAACTAAATTTAGTTGAATAAAAAGTCATGTATATAAGCAGATGGTAGCATTTAAGCTTTATGATATCAGAATTTTTGTGAGGATGCAACTGAAAATCCTTTGACGCGCGATTTTTTTCAGGAGCTTAAGAAAATGTAATTAACAATTACCTCTATCTTGATAGATTGGATATGGTTAGATAACCCATCCATCCCATTCTACTCATACTCCGCAAGACCGCTTTTTCCCCTTAAAAAGGGAGGCTTTAAACCCGAATTATTTAATTATTAATTATTCGTTATTAATTATGCCTTCTATAATAAATGTTGTTTTCTAGCTTCTCCTGTATCTTTAATCTTTATTGGCTTGAAGATATTAATATACTGTTTAAACCCGAATTTAATATGATATGTTAACCATCTTACCTTTACTAATTTTATTAGTCTTAATAGCATTACTATCTGCCAGTCTAAAAATGAATTATGAATACCAGAAATCTGTAATTTTTAGACTAGGAAGATTGAGTTATGTTAGAGGACCAGGGATATACTTAACAATTCCCATCATCGACCAAGTAAAACAAGTAGATCGACGAACTATTACTGTAGATATTGAATCCCAAGATACAGTCACAAAAGATAGTGTTACTGTTGGTGTTAATGCGGTTCTTTACTATCGCAGGAGGCTGGCTAATAGCTGACCGCTGTTTGCGCAGCATTCCGCAGGAAATGCTTACCTCATAACCGGGTTTCTTGGGGTAAGTTCTATTCATTCAACTTCATAATCAACAGTAATTTTATCTGCCAAAACTGGCTTAATCAAAGTCTGAATAATTTCTTGATGAAGAGGATTTTTGGCATAAGCATCAAGAGCAGCTTTATCCTTAACTTGAACTACTAAAACATTTTGAAACCCTTGAGAAAGTTCTGAGAAATTATCCCCACAAGATAAATCAATTATTTCTGGAACTTTCCCTTTCATTCCTTTCAAAGCCGACATAACTGAGGTAATAGTTTCCGGTGAAGTATTTGGTTGCCACTTGAATAAAACTATATGTACTATCATCTAAATAAATCCGTCAAAAAATCCGTTATATTTTAACATAAATTGAGGTACAGCTATAGCAAATTTCAGTTGTAAATTTGCTACTAAATTATGCAATTTATTAGATTAGAGATTTTGTCAGACAAACTGGCAAAAAAGTCTATGGTTTGAGTTTACTAAATAGTAGGCGATCGCTTTAGTTTTTTAACTATCTTTGGGAAAAAGACGAACTTTGGGAAAAAGACGAAATTAGGATTAGGCAAACTGATAGTAATTTCATAAAATGTTGATACTAGCTCATCTAAACTAAAATTTTGTGCAAAACTTTCCCCCTCTCTTTGCAGGAGAGGGGTTGGGGGAGAGGTCTTCATTAACTCAAATTTACCCACATTTTAAAGCTAGACATTCTATTAGATTGAGTTTTTTTGGATGATAATGATAAGTAGAGCGGAAGGATAAAAATTTATTAATAATTTGGCTAGTTTAGTAGACGATTTTACCTTCAGTAATTAAAAAAAAACATAGAAACCGAGTTGATATTAAATGCTCCACCATACTAATATAGCAATCCTATTTTCTTTGTGTATAAAAACCTTACCGCTTTTAGGGAACAGGCACTATTGCTACAGGCGGGAGCTTCAAGTTTTTTATCTACTTTTTGATTGGTCAGGATCTATTTAGGATTGCTATATCTACCTCCCATCAACCCGGTTTCTTATAATTTATATTAAATGCTCTACCATACTAATATCTACCTCCCATCAACCCGGTTTCTTATAAAATTCCTTGTCAAGCAGATTTGATATAATAATTAATGATTATTAATTGTTTGATAAGTATCTATAGCATTATAGCAATTCCCAAGAAGCGTGAGGTACAAAATTCGTTTGTTTTAGGGAACACTTAACTGGGAACACTTAACTGGGAACAGGGAGATAAGGAATAGAAAAGAAATTAAAGAGCTTGTGTACCTCATAAGGTTGAGAAACGCTATAAATTGATATTATACTACTATAAAAAAGTTTTAGGACATTAATAAAATTGAAAGCCTTGACAGCTAATATTTTTAAATTGAAGGGAACACTTAACTGGGAACACTTAACTGGGAACAGGGAGATAAGGAATAGAAAAGAAATTAAAGAGCTTGTGTACCTCATAAGGTTGAGAAACGCTATAAATTGATATTATACTACTATAAAAAAGTTTTAGGACATTAATAAAATTGAAAGCCTTGACAGCTAATATTTTTAAATTGATCTGATAACTGATAATTTAATGCTTAAAGCTTATACTATATAGAAATTGAAAATTATAATTTGTTAACTAAAGATTAACTGTTGATTAAATAACTTATGAACGAAAAGATTTACACCAACTACCGCCTACAATTGCCAGACCAAGAAATTATTGGTACTCTCATAGTTCGTGATGGTAAAATTGCCGAAATTCAACCAGGAATTGTTAATATTGGTCAGAATGGGGAAGGAGAATATTTAATGCCTGGATTGATAGAACTGCACACAGATAATTTAGAAAAATGTATGTCTCCTCGCCCTGGAGTTAAATGGCCTTTAACAGCAGCATTATCATATCATGACCGAGATGTAATTAGTTCTGGAATTACTACAGTTTGTGATGCAATTTCTATTGGAGATATTAAACCAAATTCTGTTCGAGTCAAAGATTTTGGTGATATGATTGAAGCTATTTTTGATAGGCAAAAATCTGGGAAACTTCTGACAAACCATCGTCTACATTTACGCTGTGAACTTTCTTTTGAAAGTGTATGTAATGTTGTGGAAAAATATGCAACTAATCCTATTCTTTCTCTGATGTCTTTAATGGATCATACTCCCGGTCAAAGACAATTTGTTAGTCTGGAAAAATACAAAGAATATTATATGGGAAAACATGGAGTTAGCGAAGCAGAAATGAATGACTTTATTACTTATCGTCAGGAAACTCAAAAACAATATGCTCCTAAAAATCGTCAAGCATTAGTTGACCTAGCAAAGCAACAAAAAATTTCTCTAGCTTCCCATGATGATGCAACAATAAATCATGTTAAAGAAGCTGTAGAAAATGGAGCAGTATTAGCTGAATTTCCGACAACTTTTGCTGCAGCAAAAGCAGCTCATAATTCTGGATTACAAGTTTTAATGGGTGCGCCGAATTTAGTATTAGGAGGTTCCCATTCTGGCAATGTATCAGCAATGGAATTAGTAGAGCAAAATTTAGTTGATGTAATTTCTTCAGATTATGTACCTCGCAGTTTATTACAATCTGTTTTTTTAATTAGTCATAAAACTGATAAACCTGTATATGAAGCGATGAAGTTAGTTACAAGTAATCCGGCTAAAACTATTAATTTGTTTGAGGATAGAGGAAGTTTGGAAGTTGGCAAACGTGCCGATCTAATTACAGTGCATGATGATGGAATTGTTCCCCATTTAACTTCAGTCGTTATTAATGGTCGTCGTGTTGCTTGAACTGTTATTACTTTGTAAGATTATTTGGTCAAATTAATATTATCCCTGGCAAAATTTCACAACTAATCTTGGAATTTATATAGTAATTTGGTTCTATTTCTATCTCAAAATTCACTTAATAATTCTTACCCAAACTAGAATTTTACTGATAGCTATTATCTTCCGCCACCCTGGTTAGTTTATCTAAAATCTAAAAACTATAACGTTATAGTTTAACAACCTTCGGCTGGAAGTCAGTCCTCAGTCCTCAGTCCTCAGTAGAATTTTTTGGGCGCAGGCTCCGTGGCTGGAAACCTTATCGGGTATAAATCCCCACCGTCACCCGCTGTGTCGGCCATTGGTTGGGGTTTGAGTCCCCACGAACATTGATTCTCTCTCCAGAATTATTGTCTCCTGACTCTTTCTTCAATTAATTATCAACCTGTAAGAAGCCGAGCGCCACCCTGGTTAATTTATCTAAAATCTAAAAACTATAACGTAATAGTTTAATTAATTATCAACCTGCAAGAAGCCGATTGCCACCCAGGCTAGTTTATCTAAAATCTAAAAACTATTACGTTATAGTTTAACAGCCTTCGCCTGGAAGTCAGTCCTCAGTCCTCAGTCCTCAGTAGAATTTTTTGGGCGCAGGCTCCGTGGCTGGAAACCTTATCGGGTATAAATCCCCACCGTCACCCGCTGTGTCGGCCATTGGTTGGGGTTTGAGTCCCCACGAACATTGATTCTCTCTCCAGAATTATTGTCTCCTGACTCTTTCTTCAATTAATTATCAACCTGTAAGAAGCCGAGCGCCACCCTGGTTAATTTATCTAAAATCTAAAAACTATAACGTAATAGTTTAATTAATTATCAACCTGCAAGAAGCCGATTGCCACCCTGGTTAATTTATCTAAAATCTAAAAACTATAACGTAATAGTTTAATTAATTATCAATTAAAATCAAACCATACCATTTCTTTCTAATAATGCACTTAATAATTCTTACCCAGACCAGAATTTTACTGACAGCTGTTATCTTTTATTAAGTGTAACTTCATAGAGAAATGGTATTACTAAATGAACTGCAAAAAACAATCCAAAAATCACGGTATAATTTTGACCTGCCGTCACAAAAATCAGCAACAAATCTGCTGAATAAACTCCTAATAACTAATTTTTTTTCAGAACTCCCTAACACAAAATCAACATGAAACTAGATATTGAGACAATCCTCAAAATTCTCTCCTTCAAAGGTCATTACCAATATGGTCAAGAACCTATTAGTCAACTAAAACACGCCCTCCAATGTGCCACTTTAGCAGAACTAGCAAAAGCTAATAATGAACTAATTGTAGCTTGCTTATTTCATGACTTCGGACATCTAGTTCACAACCTAGGAGAAGATGCAGCAAAAAAAGGTATTAACGACCATCATGAATATCGTAGTATCAAGTATTTAAAACATTTATTTGGAGAAGCTGTCACAGAACCAATTCGCCTTCATGTTGAAGCTAAACGTTATCTTTGTGCAACAAAACCTAACTATTTTGCAACTTTATCTCCAGCTTCTAAACGAAGTTTAGAATTACAAGGTGGAGCATTTTCTACTGATGCTGCAGCCGAATTTATTCAGCAGCCTTATGCAGAAGATGCAGTACAATTAAGAATTTGGGATGACCAAGCTAAAATTGTTGGCATGAAAACCCCTAATTTAAAATACTTTACTCAAATAATCTATCAAATTATCATTTAATCTATCAAACTATCATTGTTAGTAAGATTGCCAATATTATGAATAATAAATTTTGCTTGAATTGACTAGCAATAATAAATTAAATTCTCCAGATCCTCTCTCTGACAAGGGTAAGTTTTTGACAATAAAGGGAAAATAGGATAAGACTTGGTAGGAAAGTAGACAAGGAAGTACAAACGCCGGAAAATTCAAACTTATAAAAATTTAGTTATCTATGAAGGAAGCATTTAATCCACCAATGACAATTGCTTTTTTCTCCCTTGTCTTCCAAGTCTTCTTTGCCGTCCAAGTCTAGTCATAACCAGAAAGTAAAAAACTTCCCCTTATGAACCTTTCAAGGGGATAACAAAGGAAATTTATGATTTTTTTTTCTTCAGTTTCAGCCACCTGAATTACCGTAAAATTAAGGTATAATAACAATTTGATGAATGTTTGCTACCAATACTTCGGGTACTTCTTAGGAGTCACGATTCAGGAGTCGTATGGGAATAGGTTTTATCTACTTTATTGTATCTTAAATTATCTTTTTCCTTCAATATAAGTTCCCGATAAAATATTTTAATACTGCTTATTATCTAAGCATTCAGCAGTCAGCGGTCAGCAATCAGCTAATAGGTTAATTACAATTAGAGTTGATAACTAGAGCTAGTCGCTATTGTGCTTCAATTCTCTAGTTAAAAATATAGTAGTATAGTATAAATTAAGCAAATGTTTGCTTTATTGATTAAAAAGCTGTTAACGAAGTTCGGACCTAGGAGGCTAGCTAATAGCTGAAGGCTTACCTTATTATTCGTAACATTCTTTTTTCAAATTGGTATAAATTATCTCCATTCATGGAGAAAAAAGAAAAAAAAATTAGCCAATCCTCTTATTTGTAACAAGAAGTAATTAGGGCTTGCTAAATAAGTCTCTTGGTTGAGGTAGGGAGTAGGGAGTAGGGAATAGTGAAGAGTCAAGAGAAACAGGGAGTTGTAGAAGAGGTAAAAAGAAAAATTATCCCTTGATGCAACCGGACTCAACTCTTACCGAAATATTCTGGTTTAAAGCCTCCCCTTGGATAGGGGATAATAAATAAAAATTTTCCTGTTCGTCAATCCTCTTATTTTTAAGGGAGAGGTAATTCGCGCATTCTTAATTCTTGAATACCATACTCACTTTTTCAGCCATATCAGCTCCCAATCTCGTACTTTTTCCGAACTTCAAAATGGTAAAACCTTTATATGTAAATGCTTTGATATTTAATCAGCAAACCCTAATTATTAATTGTTAATTATTAATTATTGAATACTCCCTAAAACAAATGAATAATTTCCCAAAAATTACCCATATTATCTACGACCTAGACGGTTTACTTCTAGATACAGAATCAATTCATGCTCAAGTAAATACTGAAATAACAAGCCGTTACGGCAAAATTTTTGACAAACATATTAAATGTAAAATTACTGGTAGAAAATCTATCGATTCTGCAAGAGCAATTGTAGAACTATTAGAACTACCTGTAACTCCCAAAAATTATCTTCAACAAAGAAATAGTCTCACATATCAACGCTTTCCTGAAGCCAAACCAATGCCAGGTGCAGTTCGCCTTACTCAACATTTATATAATAATAAAATTCCTCAAGCTGTAGCCACCAGTTCTTCCCGTGAACCATTTAATTTAAAAACAAAAAATCATCAAGAATGGTTCCAATTATTTGATTATATTGTTGTTGGAGATGACCCAAATCTTAAACGTGGAAAACCAGCACCAGATATTTTCTTAATAGCTGCTGAAAGATTAGATGTTTCCCCAGAAAACTGTTTAGTATTTGAAGATTCTTTAGCAGGAATGGAAGCAGCCTTAGCCGCCCGAATGTCCGTAGTTGTTGTTCCCGATCCTGATATGGATAAAAACTTATTTCATTCTGCCCATCAAATTCTCAATTCCCTCACAGAATTTGAACCACACTTATGGCAACTACCATCATTTTTATCAAAAATATAGCAATTCTGTTTAAGTTGTAATATTTTGATAGTAGGGTCGTTACGGCCGTTTACCCATACTGGAGTCAAGAGTCATAATTTCAAAGCTTTTCAGTTAAAACTGACTATTAGACATCTCCAATAATCAAAAATAAAATCAATTATCGCACATAAATCATCAATTATTTTCCTCTACTCCCTACTCCCTCTTTTCTGGAGATGTCTATCTATGATCAAAATTATTGCTACTTTCTACTGCCTAAACATAAAAATTGTCACTACTCCCTACTCCCTACTCCCTACTCCCTAAGAGTGATAGTATATCTGAAAAATAGTTTTTTATTTATATAAACCAACTAAAATAATCATGGTATTTACTAAACCTATTCGTTTTGTTTACTCCATATTCGGCTTTACTCTTCCGATTGTGGGAGCTTTCATACTTTTACAACAACCACTTAATGCTCAATCTGAGGAGAGTTTAGAGTCAGAAAACTCTTCTCCTATTCCAGTTCAACCAATACAACCCACCCAACCTGAAAATGCTCGTCCTTTAGATCCACAGAATAGTCTTCTCAGTCTTCAGGGTGGACAACGCCTAATGAGCGAAGCTGACAATGCCATTGCTTCCGAGAATTATGACTTAGCTAACCAGAAACTACAAGAAGCTCGTCAAATATTTAATCAACTTTCTAATTTCCATACTCAACTAGCTGCTAGTTTTTCTGGTATTGATAATCGTTTAGCAGATGACCAAAGGACTAAAGCTTTGAACACTGCCCAAATGAGAGACCAAGCTACTTATCAGTTAGCCCTTGTCCACCGGGCGCAAAACCAACCAGAATTAGCAGTACCATTACTGGTTCAAATTATTAGTTCTCAGCAACCCACTCGTGATTTAGGAAAAAAAGCTTACCAGCAGTTACTAGAGTTAGGATTTGTGGATATTCCCTATCCTAGATCTTCTGGAGATGACCAACCTCCTGCCTCACCCCAATCTCTTAATTAAAATGTAGAATGACAATACTTTTACAGGGGAAAAATTATGAATCTACAGCAAGTTGAGGCAATGATTAAAGATAAGTTGCCAGATGCTCAGGTAGAAGTCCAAGACTTAACAGGGGGTGGCGACCACCTACAGGCCATCGTTGTTTCCTCTGAGTTTGAGGGAAAAACTCTCGTGAAACAACATCAAATGGTTTATGCTGCCGTACAAGAGCAAATGGCCTCTGAAGCCATCCATGCTTTAGCTTTGAAAACCTATACTCCTGAAGAGTGGAAAGCAGCAGGACAAAGTGCTTAATTTTTGCTTTTAGGTTACAAAGCAAACAGGATTATTTGGCTACATCAGCCATAATTAACTAATTCTCATAATTTGCCATCAAACATCAGGCAAATTAATAGTATCTATAATCAAAAAGCGATCGCCTATCACTTAAGCATATCAAACCATAGATCTGGGTTAGATAAATGGTGAATGCCGATCGCTTCTATGACCGTCTACTAAGGAAATAAACATGACTCTAGCTCCAGAATTAAAAGCAAAAATTGATGACTTAGTTACTAAAAATAAAATAATGATTTTTATGAAGGGTAATAAGTTGATGCCTCAGTGTGGTTTCTCTAATAATGTGGTGCAAATATTGAATATTTTAGGAGTTTCCTATGAAACTTACGATGTATTAGAAGATCCAGAAATTCGTCAAGGGATTAAAGAGTATTCTAATTGGCCTACAATTCCCCAGGTTTATGTTGATGGAGAATTCCTGGGAGGCTCTGATGTAATGATTGAAATGTACAATAACAAAAAAGATGAGCTAGAGCAAAAGCTAGCAGTTGCTTCAGCTTCCTAGAAATCTCAATATTTACAAGTCTAAAATTATAAAAAATGAAGGGTATGTCATAATGCCCTTCATTTTTTATGTCTACTATTATATTTTTAGAATTTTAGACCTGTAATTTAACTAGCTATCAGGTTTTAGAGATAGGGGTTAAAATCTCCTGCAAACCCAAGCACCGGATGCTTGAGGTAGGGTTGAAATTCCCTTCTTGGAGCTTAAAAAAATAATCCGACTGATTACTTAGTGCTTACTCCTTCTTTAATAGTAATCTACTTCTGGTTGAGTTTGTAATGGCATTTCAAAATTTGAAGGGTCATATATGTAGCGGGTCGTTTCTTCCTCCAGTCTATTAATTAAAAATGGTTCGATCGCCTTAGAGATTCTCAAGGATGCTAGGTAGCCATCTAAATATATACGCATCTCCTCATAGCGATAACCACGGTTCCACATTTCGACGAGGGCGTCGGTTAGTTTTTGATAGTGGCGGATTGTTAGAGCGTCAGTTAACATTGCTTTTTTGTTCTCAGGATTAATGGTTATATTTTTTATTAGAACCTAGTTTTAGGTTAATGTTATTTTCTTTTTAATGCAACTTTTACTATTTGTTTTTGAGATTAGTCTGAACCAAGTATCAACTTGGTATTAAACATTACAAAAACACTTGTATGTGGGCAATTTTTCTACTCTTGATATTCTACTACTTCTATTTTAAAACAATTTCCGGAAGCTTTTCAAATCTCTAGTAGAGTTAGGAATATATTTATTTCGAGTTTATCTTCTGTCTACAATAGATTTATCCTATGTTCCGTTAATCTTAGCCAAAAATCTCAAAATCTAGACTTGGAAAAAATCTAAAATATGTGATACAGCAATTCCCAAAAAGCGTGAGGTACAAAATTTTAGGTTTGAGGGAACACTTAACTGGGAACAAAAAGACAAAAATACAACTGTACCTCATAAGCTTGGGAAACGCTATAGCAATCCTCCGCATATTTGTGGCAAAAATCTTACTGCTTTTTAG
>NZ_JBNHEQ010000016.1:66495-66866 GCF_050016015.1 Dapis hubbardiae BLCC-M172 | reverse complement strand
CTCCCCTACTCCCCTACTCTCAATCTATAATTTTAAATAGATCCCTTCAGGGGTTATATATATTGGCGCGGAGACTAGGATTCAAACCTAGATCGTCGGTTTTGGAGACCGAAATGTTATCGTTACACTATCTCCACTCATAGCAATTTTCATTTTGAGCCAGTACAACAACTAATCCGCTTTAGTAAGCAGTTAGTTGCTATAGCAGTGGCAGGGATCGAACCTACACTCACCAAGTTATCAGCTTGGTGCTTTACCATTAAGCTACACTGCTTTATTTGAAGACCGAGATGTTATTGTTACACCCTCTCCACTAATAGCAATTTTCATTTTGAGCCAGTACAGCAACTAATCCGCTTTAGTAAACAGTT
>NZ_JBNHEQ010000016.1:0-66395 GCF_050016015.1 Dapis hubbardiae BLCC-M172 | reverse complement strand
AATAGACCAAGTTATGAGCTTGGCGCTTTACCATTAAGCTACACTGCCTTATTTGAACACCGAGATGTTATCGTTACAGTATCTCCACTCATAGCAATTTTCATTTTGAGCCAGTACAGCAACTAATCCGCTTTAGTAAACAGTTAGTTGCTATAGCAGTGACAGGGATCGAACCTGAATAGACCAAGTTATGAGCTTGGCGCTTTACCATTAAGCTACACTGCCTTATTTGGAGTCTGGGAGGGGAATCAAACCCCTGATGATCGGTTTTGCAGACCAACGCCTTAGCACTTGGCTACCCAGACGAATCAGAAGCTCTGACGGGAGTTGCACCCGCTTCCCTCTGACTGAGAATCAGAGTGACTTATCTAGTCGTCCACAGAGCTATAAATAAGTATGTAGTATCTATTTGGTTTTCAAGGTACGAATGGCTCAAGAAACCAGGCTTTAAGGCTGTTTTCCTTTGCTCTATATTTTTATGTTACATAAATAATACAAAACTGTCAAGGGGTTATAAGAAAAAAATTTTTCCTTGTTTAATCTAGATTTTAGGCCATTATTTTTCACTTAGTTACACTATAATATGTAGTACATATTTTATACTACATTAGTAATATATAAATTCCTGAATGGGACAAAAATATTTTTCTTGGAGGCGATCGCCAACCAGAAGATACTAATTAGGATGACACGGCTCAAATATTGCAATAGTAGGGGCGGGTTCTAGTTGAAATTAACGAGTTTAATCACTAAATGAAATAAACCCGCCCCAAAGCCGTAATACCAATTCCCATGCATTAATGCTATACTTGGGTACGACTTCATTTATTAATTAATAATTACATATCAAATCTTTTTTTTGCTAGTTGTAGCTCATTTAATATTAATTATTGTTATTTTTACTTCTCCTGTACGGACGCCCTTATGCAACGTCCCTACCCACTCCCCTGCTCTACAAAATGTAGAAATGTTTTTGAGAAATGGTATAACTCCTACCTACTGACTTCTGACTCCTTCTTCATAGTATGATGATGGGAAATTGTATTTTTGATGTAAAAAGGAAAAAGTCAAGATGACAGAAACACCGCCCCCAGAAAAGTCTAAAAAACTAGATATAGTTAATAAAGGGCTGATTTTTATTGAAAAAGCAGGCAATAAACTGCCAGATCCTATTACATTATTTTTCTATCTATCTGTAGCAGTTATTGTAATTAGCGCGATCGCCAATTTAATAAATCTCTCTGCAGTCAACCCCACAAGTAAAGAAACTATTGAAGCAGTTTCTCTGTTAACTCCTGACGGTATCCGCAAAATAGTTACGAAGACTGTAAGCAACTTTGTTAATTTTCCTCCCCTGGGTACTGTACTTGTAGCGATGTTAGGAGTAGGAGTTGCAGAGTCTACAGGTTTAATTTCTGCTTTACTGCGCCAAGTAGTGCTAGTTGCTCCAGCAAAATTTATTACTCCCGTTATCGTTTTTTGTGGAGTCATGTCAAATATTGCTTCCGATGCTGGGTATGTAGTTTTAACTCCTCTTGCTGCCTTAATATTTTTAGCATATAAACGTCATCCAATTGCTGGTTTAGCTGCTGGTTTTGCTGGAGTTTCTGGCGGTTATAGTGCTAATTTATTAGTGAGTTCTATCGATCCTTTACTAGCAGGAATTACGGAAAGTTCAGCTCAATTAATTAATCCTGAATATACAGTTAATCCAACAGTAAATTATTATTTCATGGTAGTTTCTACATTTGTAATTACTTTAGTTGGTTGGTATATTACAGATAAAATTGTAGAACCTCGACTGGGTGAATATAATGGTCAAATTAATTCAGAAGAAATGGAATATTTGACTACTGCTGAACAAAAAGGTTTACGTTGGGCAGGATATTCTTTATTAGCTTTTGTGGCGTTTTTATTAATATTAGTCTTGCCACCAGAAGGAATTTTACGCGACCCAGAAACTTTGACGATTATTCCTTCTCCTTTTTTCAACGGAATTGTACCAATAATAATGTTAGGATTCATAATTCCAGGTATTGCTTACGGCAAAGGAGCAGGTACAATCCAGAGTGATAAAGATATTGCTAAAGGTATGAGTGAAGCTATGAGTATCATGGGTTATTATATTGCCTTGTCTTTTTTTGCTGCTCAATTTGTTGCTTATTTTAATTGGACTAACTTAGGAATTATCTTAGCTATTAATGGTGCAAATTTTCTCAAAGCGACTGGTTTTACTGGCTTGCCTTTGCTAATAAGTTTTATTATTGTTAGTGGTTTAATTAATCTATTTTTTGCCTCCGCATCCTCTAAATGGACTATGATAGCTCCTATATTTGTACCTATGTTAATGTTAGTTGGTTATAGTCCAGAGTTCACACAAATGGCTTATCGAATTGGAGATTCTACAACTAATATTATTACGCCTTTGATGGGTTATTTCCCAATTATTGTTGCCTTTGCTCAGAGATACGATAAAAATGCAGGTATGGGAACTTTAATTGCGACAATGTTACCTTATTCTTTAGCCTTCTTATTATCTTGGTCAGCTTTATTTATATTTTGGTTTATTTTCGGAATTCCTATCGGACCAGGAGCAACAATTAGACTTTAATATTTGCTAATTTAATAATGCTAATTTTGTCTTTTGGTTATTGGGCTGGTTGATCTGATTAAATATTAGACCTCTCCGGAAAAGAGGGAGTAGGGAATAGGGAATAGGAAGAAATAATTGATTATTTCTACTCTATAATTGATTTTATTTTTGATTATCGGAGATGTCTATTGTAGCTAGAATAATTTAACGTGGAACCCGCTCTTACTTACTGACACAGCTAATGGGTGTGCATTAGGGCGGGTTTATATAAATGCTAGGGTAAGCATGAAAATTTCTGCTAAAACCCGCCCCTACTATTGCTACATTTTTAGCGTGTTAAGTCACTACATTAATATTAATGCACACTTAAAAAGAAGAGGTAATTATTAATTGTTAATTATTAATTATTAATTATTAATTATTCAAAGCGAACTCTCCAATGTAGCAGCTACTACTCTATGATTTTCATCTTTGCTAAGATAATTCAAAGCTGCTTTTGCTTGAGGATCGTCGAATTTTCTCAACCCTTGAGCAGCTCGCAACCGAATATTCCAAGATTCGGCACTGACAAAAGCTAACAGTTGTTGCAAAGCTTCGGTTTCTTTCTTTGTCCCCGCTAACGCACCTAAAGCACTAATGGCAACTTCCTGCACCGTTATATCTTCGCCAGCGATCGCGCAAATACACACTTCATATAGAGCTTCGGGAAATGGCATATCTATTAGAGGTGCAAGAATACTCCGACGTACTAACCAGTTGTCATCTTGGCGGAATTTTTCTACCAAAAGAGGAATTGCCTCTTCACCAAATTTAGATAGGGAGTTTGCTGCTTCTGCTCGTACATTATAGTCTGTGTCATTTTTCATCATTTCTCGCAATATCTTAAAACCGTCAGGAGTGCGTTTATTCCCTAACCCCATTGCTACAAATGAACGGACTAGAAATTCTGGGTCACGCTGTCTAGTTTTGAGGAGGGGAACTACTATTTCACTTTCGTAGTTCCTTAACTCGGTCAGCGCTTTTAGTCTCTCTTGAGAATCAGAGCTATTTAAGTATACCTGAATTTGGTTAATTTCCATATTAAAATCTGCTTAATTTTATTTACGTTTCTTTACAAATACTAGCAACTAATCCCTAAATCTGGGATGATTAATTTTGGAAAAATACAAAGAGCGATCAGAAAGTCATTATGTCTGAAACTTTAGAGGCAAATACTGAAACAGCAAAAACCCAAGAACAAGAAATAGAAGAAGTAATTAAAGGATTAGAACAATATCGGGAACGCATTGTTAATGAGACTCTAGAACACGCCAAGAAAGTAAAAATGCCCAAGGCCAAGGTGATGGCCAAGTTAGAACAACATCCAGAATTGTCCAAAATTGATGGATATCTCAATCAGTTGCGTCCTACCACGGAAAATCAAACCCAACAACCTACAACTTAATTGTGGAGTAGGGAGTGGCGGAGTTGGTGAGTGGAGGAGTGAGGGAATGGGGGAGTGGGGGAGTAGTAAAAATATGGGTGGTCGTCCATAGGGCAGGGTTTTATTGAAAATTAATAATCTCAACACTTGATGAAATGAACCCGCCCCCTTCTACCATTCCCTCCCCAACGATTTAATTAGGGCTTGCTGAATAAATATATAAAGTATTGACAGATAAAGGTAAAAGCATTTTTAGGTCTTGAAAAAGTGCAAGGTTTTCGGTCTAGGGAGCTTAAAAAATTAGGATTTTAGGTTGCATAAGGCAGAAAAATCAAGGGATAATTCTTCCTCCTACCTCCTCGCTCCCATACCCATTTCTCCCATACCCATTTCTCCTGACTCCTGACTCCTACTCCTACCACTTATACTTTTTCAGCAAACCCTAATTATTAATTATTTACCTAAAACCTATTAATTTTTGATTATGACTACACAATTAACCGAAACAGCTAAACAATTAATTCCTAAAGCAAGAATAGTTAGCTTTAAAACCTGGTCAGAAGTTCTACCAACAGAAATAATTCAACTATTTCAAACTGCTGATGATGAAAGTCGTTATCTCACAGAGAGAGATTTAGAACTACTAAAAACATCTTCAGCAGTACCAATTTTTGCTATAGAAGCTGCTAGTTTTCTCGGAGAATATGCAGCAGAAATTGTTGATGAAGCTAGAGAAAAAGTATTAGCAACTTATCCTAATATTACCGCAGAAGGAGGAGAATTATATCCACCAACCCGAGCCGAAGCTTGTTGGCGAGATTTCTGGCATTTTTTACGTTGTATTACTTATGGCATTGCTGGGAATAATACAGAATTTACCAGCAAAGAAGGGCTTTATTATATGAATTTACTTTATCAAGAATTGCTTGTGCCACTATCAGCAATGGTGTGTGGTTTAGAAGGTATTAAAACTGCTAGTTTGAAAAGATTTGCCTCGGAAAAACAAACAGAATTAGCTCCTTATTTTGACCATTTAGTTGCTAAGTTAAAAGAATTTTCTTAGATCGGTTTGGTTTTTTAAATCTTATTTTTCCTTTGGTTGGGAGACTAAATACCTATGTTTTTTTTTCATAAATAATTTAGGATTGCTGTAATTTACAACAAATTATACCAGCTTAGGAAAAATATAATACTAACAGGAATTACGCAGAACCACCAAATATGGTAGTGGCAATTCGTGAAAATATGGTAGTAGCAATTTCCTACGGAATGCTCCGCAAACGCGAATTGCCACTACAGATGGTGTATAATTTCATTTTCTCATAAGTCATGACTAATTTATCTGCTCCCTACTCCCTATAATTTATGAAATTTATTAGTCCTAAAACCGACTTTGCTTTTAAAAAAATATTTGGTTCTATTCATAGTCAAAATATTCTCATCAGCTTTCTCAATGCCATAGTCTATGACAATCAAAACATCATTCAATCTCTAACAATAATTAACCCTTATAATCCAGGATTTACTAACACTATAAAAGAGACTTATTTTGATGTTAAAGCATTTTTAGATAATGGTTCTACCGTCATTATTGAAATGCAAGTATTGAATGTAGAAGAATTTGAAAAACGAGTAATATATAACTTAGCCAAAGCTTATGGAAATCAATTAGATTCAGGGCAAGGTTATATGATGTTGCAACCTTTTATCGCTTTAACAATCGCTGACTTTGTTTTATTTGAAAAGACAGAAAAAATGATTACTAAGTTTGGATTGAAAGAAGAGACAGAATTGTTTAATTACCAAGATGAATTAACATTAATGTTTGTCGAATTACCCAAATTTAAAAAAGAATTATCAGCCTTAGAAACTCTAAGTGATAAATGGATATATTTTCTTAGCTCGGCTCCAAATTTAGAAGTAATACCAGAATCATTGGAATCAGTATCAGAAATAGAAGCAGCGTTAAATATAGCGAATAAAGCGAACTTAAGTAATGAAGAATTAGAAGAATTAGAGCAAGAGGAAAAGTCAATTAGAGATAAGAAAGGACAAATTAGTCTAGCGAGGATGGAAGGCCGAGAAATTGGATTGGAAGAAGGCAAAGAAATTGGACGGGAACAAGGAATAGGGATATTAGTTAAACGTCAAATTAGTCGCAAGTTTGGAGAAATAGCCCCAGAACTTCAGAATCAAATAGAACAATTATCTCTGGAAAAATTAGATATTTTAGGTGATGAAATTTTTGATTTAGCTACAATAGTAGATTTGGAAAACTGGTTAGCTAATCAAAAATCAAGGTAACATTTATAATACAGACATCTTGCCAGTCACAAATGAAATATGCTCTAATGTTTTGCTGTAAACTGAAAAAAATCTTCAAAACTGCCAAGGATTTTAATCTTTTGCTAATAGAATTCTTAAGCCTCTTTCTCAGGGGGGTTTATGGGTATAAGTTAACCAATAACTGTTAACTGAAAAAGCTGATAACTGATAACTGATAACTGAAAAAAATGACTGCTTTTGCTACAGGAAATCAACTTTTACGAGAGGGGAAATTAGAGGAGGCGATCGCTTCTTATCAAAAGGCCATTGAGTCAAATCCTCAGTTTGCCTGGTCTTACCAAAATTTAGGGGAGACTTTGGAGAAGGTGGGGCGCATAGATGAGGCTATAACTGCTTTTCGTCAGGCAGTGGCCATAAGTCCTGAATCCCCCTGGTCTCTCTACAAGTTGGGGGTAATGTTGGGTCAGCAAGGCCAGTTTCAGGAGGCGGTAGATTATTTACGTCGAGCGATCGCTCTAAAACAACATGTGCCTGAATTTTATCTGGGTTTGGGAAGTGGGTTGGTGAAGTTGGGGCAATGGTCCGAGGCAGTGGACTGTATTAATCAAGTTGTAGGGATGTTGAATGGAAAGGTAGGGACGTCCCACGGAGAAAAAGTAGGGACGTTCCATGGAACGTCCCTACGGGGGGAAGCTTATTTTTATTTGGCAGAAGCTAAGTCTGGGCAACAGCAATGGTCTGAAGCAGTAGAATTTTATCGCCAAAGTTGGGAAATTAATCCGGGTAAGGTTAACTGTTGTATTGGTTGGACAAAAGCTTTGGGTAAGTTGGGGCGATGGAGTGAGGCGGTAGAGTTATATCATCAGGCGGTGGTTTTGTCTGGGGAGTCTGGTGAGGTTTTGTTTGGTTTGGGTGAGGCTTTGCAGCAGTTAGGAAGATGGGATGAGGCTGTTGTTGAGTATCAGAAGGCGATTAATTTGGGTTTTGCTGGAGCCGAGGTGAGGCATCATTTGGGGTATGCTTTGGGTAAGTTGGGCAGGTGGGGAGAGGCAGTTGTTGAGTATCGGTTGGTGGTGGAGATTAATCCTAAGTCTGCTGTTGTTAGGCATCGGTTGGGGTATGCTTTGATGCAGTTGGAGCGTTGGCGGGAGGCTGAGATTGAGTTGCGGAAGGCAGTGGAGTTGTATCCTGGGTCTGCTGAGGTTTGGCAGCATTTGGGGGATGTTTTACGGGAGTTGGGAAATGGGGATGAGGCAGAATCAGCTTATAGGCAAAGTTTAGAGTTAAAGTCGGGAAAAAGTGGGGAAGGTTTGACGGGGACTAAGCTTAATGATTTTTATGGTAGGTTAACTGGGAAGGTTTCGTGTCTGAGGGATGAAAAGAGACTGGGAACGAGGTTTTTTGTAGTGACGCCTTGTCTAAATGCTGTGGCAACTATTGATGAGACTATTAAGAGTGTTATTAGTCAGTCTGGTGATTTCTCGATTCAGTATCATGTACAGGATGGTGGTTCAACAGATGGTACTGTTGAGCGGTTACGATATTGGGAGGGTGTATTATCAGCAGGGAGTTCTGATTTGCAATGTGGGGGTGTGGAGTTTTCTTGGGTGAGTGAACCAGACCAGGGGATGTATGATGCAGTAATGAAGGGGTTTGATAATTTTGAGATTGCCCCTAGAGAGTTGATGACTTGGATTAATGCTGATGACGTTTTGATGCCAGGGGCGTTGTCTGCTATTTGTCGTATTGTTGGGGAACATCCAGAGGTTGAGTGGATAGGGGGACCTCAGTATGTGTTTGAAACGGATGTACGGCACAAGGTTTTACAGCGGGGTACTCCTACTCCGACGGGGGTTATTCGAGAGGGTTTGTGTGATGGTAAACATTGGGAAATGTTGCAGCAGGAGGGAACGTTTTTTAGTAAGGCGTTGTGGTTGAAGTCGAAGCATGGGTTGAAAGGGTTTGAGTTGGCAGGTGATTGGAATTTCTGGCGAGAGATGGCGCATCATGGGGTTTATTATCAGTATGAGAGTCCTTTGGGTGCTTTTCGGAAGCGTGTTGGGCAGTTGTCTGTGGAGGGTATAGGGGATTATCGGGCAGAGATTGAGAGGGTTGTGCCTTTGGAGGTGAGAAAGGGTAGGTTTGAGGAACTTTATCGGGATCGGGAGTGGGGTGCGAATTTGATTAAGTCTGATAGTTTGTCTGGGAGAACGGTGGTTGAGGTTAAGTCGGTGAGGGAAGTTTATGAGAAGGTGAAAGGTGTTAAGGAGAGTAAGAACGTTTCGGACGTTATTAATGTTCACGTTAATGATACCTGGAAAAATTATAAACCCAATCTCGTAGCAAAAGAAAGCCTGGAGTCACAGTTACCTACCCAAAACATCCAAAAAACTAATAATGTTATCGCCTTTGATGAAGATTGGCAGTATCCTGCTATCACTGAAAAATATGCTTTTGAAATGGCAAAAAAGTATTTAGGTGCTTACGAATACAATGATAGTATTGTTTATTTTGGGTTTCCTTGGGCTACATTAATTGACCATTTAGTACACAACAAAAAGGACCGAACTAAAGCTAAATCATTACTAGAACAGTTAAGAAGTTTTAAAGAGTCTCTACAAAAGTATGAAAAAATTGTTACTTCTTGCCAGCACATACGAATGTTAACATTTCAAAATCTCTTTTTTGAAATGGGAATCACAGATATTTTTTGGTCTCATACAGTTAAAAATCAAAATAAGCTGCCTTCATATCCTAATATTTCATTACATCCTTTTCCACTTTATCCTGTTCAAGCAGTTGATTCAGAACCTCTTAAAACTCCAAAAAAATACCTTTACTCTTATGTCGGATCTCGTTATCTAGATTTTTATTTGACTGATTCCAGACAAAAAATTGTTGACTATCTATCCAATGATCCGCGTGGTTTAATTATTTTACGAGATCAATGGCACTACAATAAAATTGTCTACGATTACCAAATTTATAAAAAAGCTCCAACATCAGATAGCCTTGTCGATAACTCTAAATCAGTAGAATTTCAGCAGATTATGAAACAGAGTGTCTTTACCCTTTGCCCGTCGGGAACTGGCTCCAACTCTATTCGACTTTGGGAGTCGATAAGTCTAGGTAGTATTCCGGTTATTTTAGCTGATACATATTTACCACCAGGCAATTTAGCTTTATGGAATGAAGCGACGATTAGTTGTCCTGAAACGTCAGAAGACATCAAAAAATTGCCTGAGTATTTAGCAAAAATTAATCAAAACAATCAACTTCTTCAGCAAAAACTTCACGCTCTCAAGCAACTTCGGAGGATGTATGGCTTAGACTTTTTTATTTATGATATAGTCAAACTATTTATAGCCCACATAGAAAATAAAGTTTTGCTTGATAATTTATCGACCAACCATGTTACCGAATTCAATAACTTGGCAAGAGGGGGAACTTTATGACTGTATTACTGAAAACATTCAAAATTATAACTTCTGACTTGAGAAGGCAGCAGGAACTTTTTTTTAGTTGCCACTTTCCTTTATAGTTACGAATACATATATAAATTTATAAATTGTAAATTCAAAAGAAATATGGCCAATAAGTAAAGTCAATGGTCTCTCCCTTCAAGGGAAAAGGAAATTTCGGATTTCCAGCCTCCAGATTGAACCGGAGGTACTATTAACTAATAACTGATAACTGAAAAAGATGACTGCTTTTGCTACGGGGAATCGACTTGTTAAAGAAGGAAAATTAGAAGAGGCGATCGCTTCTTATCAAATGTCCATAGAGGCAAACCCCCAGTTTGCTTACTCTTACCAAAATTTGGCCGACGTCCTGGAGCAGGTGGGACGGATAGAGGAGGCGATCGCTGCTTTACGTCAGGTGGTGGCCATCAATCCTCAAGCTCACTGGTCTTTCTACAAGTTGGGGATAATGTTGGGGCAGCAAGGAGAGGTTCAGGAAGGGGTGGGTTATTTACGGCAAGCGATCGAGTTAAAACAGGATGTGCCTGAATTTTATCTGGGTTTGGGAAGTGGCTTGGTGAAGTTAGGCCAATGGTCTGAGGCGGAGCATTGTATTAATGAGGCAATGGGGATGTTAGATGGAGAAGTAGGGATGTTCCATGGAACGTCCCTACAGGGGAAGGCTTATTTTTATTTGGCAGAGGCTAAGTCTGGGCAGCAGCAATGGTTAGAAGCGGTGGATTTTTATCAGCGGAGTTGGGAAATTAATCCGGGTAGGGTTGATTGTTGTATTGGTTGGGCAAAAGCTTTGGGTAAGTTGGAGCGATGGGAAGAGGCGGTGGAATTGTATCGTCGGATGGTGGTTTTGTCTGGGGAGTCTGGTGAGGTTTTGTTTGGTTTGGCTCAGGCTTTGGGGCAGTTGGGTAGATGGGAGGAGGCTGTTGTTGAGTATGGGCAGGCGATTAGTTTGGGTTTTGCTGGAGCTAAGATAAGGCATCATTTGGGGTTTGCTTTGGGGAAGTTGGGCAGGTGGGAGGAGGCTGTTGTTGAGTATCGGTTGGTGGTGGAGATTAATCGGAAGTCTGCTACGGTGAGGCATCAGTTGGGGTATGGGTTGATGCAGCTAGGTAGATGGGGGGAGGCGGAGATTGAGTTGCGGAAGGCTGTGGAATTTTATCCTGGGTCTGCTGAAGTTTGGCAGCATTTGGGGGATGTTTTAAGGGAGTTGGGAAATAGGGAGGGGGCAGAGGATGCTTATGGGAGGGCATTTAAGTTGACGGCGGAGGCGGAGACAAAAAATGATTTTTCTTCAAGTAAAAAAAGAAGTTCTGAAAAAATAGAAGTAATAAACTCAAAAAATCGCGTTTTAGCTGTAGAGTCGCAACTATCTACTTATAAAAATTTTCTTAGACCAGTTAATTTTTCTGCTGAAGATTTAGGTGTAAGGCTATGGGGTGGCTACTCAAGATACGCGCTGCCGGCACTTGAAGAAATAACGCATAACCATACTGCATCAACAAGAGAACGCAGTGAGGTAGCTTGGCAGCTAGTCACATGGTATTATCTAGAAGCTAATTATGATCGATGTTTAGAGAATATTGAGCTAATTAAAATATTTCAGAAAAAGCCAGAGCAAAAGATTTTGCTTGTAGAGGTTCAATGTCTGATAAAACTTAATCGCATTTTGCTAGCAGACAAATGCTTAGACTTTGCTATCAAAAAACGAGGAGAGCGAGCGGATTTTTTGCTTCTAAAAGGAAGCACCCAACGCTTGATTTGTTTGACAGAAGGAAAAGAATCTGAAGCCTCTTCTTTGCAGCTAGATTATATTAATAAGGTATACGAAAAAGCTGGAATTGCACCACTCAAATTAAAAGATGCTAGCTTGCCACTACACATTTCTAATATTACTGCAAGTGCTAAAGCAAAAATAGCTGAACAGAAAACCAAAGTATCTGTTATTATGCCTGCCTACAATGCAGAAAAGACTATACACATTGCTCTTGAAAGTTTACTCGCGCAAACATGGAAAAATATCGAAATTATTGTCGTCGATGATTGTAGTAATGATAATACTTGTGGAATAGTAACTGAATACATAAAACAAGACGATCGGGTTAAGCTAATCACTAAAGAGATCAATGAAGGTGCATACCCAACACGAAACTGTGGATTAGAAGTTGCCACGGGTGAATTAATTATGGTGCATGATAGTGATGACTGGTCACACCCACAGAAAATTGAGTATCAGATAGATGCTATGAATTCCAAAAACTCTTGTATTGCTGTGATGTCTTATTGGTTGCGAGTCGATGAAAATATCATGGTAGTTGGAAAATGGAAACCAGGCCCTAACCTTTTTGACCTAAACTTTTCATCTCTGATGCTCAAAAGAGAGATACTAGGTAAACTTGGAGGGTGGGATAACGTAAGGGTTAGTGGTGATGCAGAGTTGAGAGCTAGATTAACTAAATTTTATGGCTCAAATGCAATTTACAATATACCAAAAGAAATAATGCTTTCTTTCGGGCTTTCAAGGGAAGATTCCCTAACCCGAGCGAAAGCTACTCATGTCAAAACAATAAACTTTGGACTAAGATGGCATTATCGAGGTGCTTATGAATATTGGCACTCTCAGCCAGAATTTAAAGTATCACCAAAACTTTCTCAGATCAACAGGCAGTTTCCTGTACTTCTAGGTAATCAGATCAAAAAATCGAAGGTTCACTCCTATGATTTGATTGTAATATCAGATTTTGTCCTACAAGGCGGAGCTTTTGTATCTACTATCAACTATATTATTGCAGCTTGCAGATTAGGAATGAAGGTGGCAGTAGTTCATTGGCGAAAATATGAACTTAGACCAAAAAAAGTTAACTTCCGTTTCTATGATATCTGCGTAAAATATCAGCTAGACATACTGACCCCTGGAGATGAGGTAGATGCAAACTTCGTGCTGTTTGGCTATCCACCCATCATTCAGCATAAGCCTGATGCTTTCCCTTACATAAACACTACAAAGTTAATTGTAGTGATTAACCAATTTGCCACACGTTTAGTTGATGGTTCTGACCCTCAGTACGACCCACATATTGTCAGGGCAAATCTCAAGAGTATGTTCGGGCAAGAAGGCTACTGGATAGCTATTTCATCATGGGTTAAACGACTAATGACTGAAGATCAACGTTATCCAAACCCTTACCCAAATCCTTGGTATCCGATGATAGATGTTGACCAATGGTGTAGACAAAAACTTCGCTGGCGTGGCCAAGAAAGAAAAATTCCAGTAGTTGGTCGTCATGGGCGGGATACCTACACTAAATGGCCAGAAAAAGTAACAGCTTTGAAGCAAGCTTATGGTGTGAATCTGCCTTGGGATGTCAGATTTTTAGGAGGTGCGACAATTCCAATTAATTTAATTGGGGAACAGCCCAAAAACTGGCAAGTAATACCTTTTGATAGCATCAGCGTGCAAGAATTTGTAGAAGATTTGGATTTTTTTGTTCACTATCCCCACGAAAACTACATAGAGGAGTTTGGTCGGGTAATTATGGAAGCTATGGCAGTTGGTATTCCTGTAATTCTGCCTCATCAGTTTAAAGAAACTTTTGGGGATGCAGCGTTATATGCAAATCCAGAAGATGTAAATTCTAGAGTGCAGCAATTGTGGTTAAATAAAAGTAAATATTTGGAGCGTGCTAAAATCGGTCGAGAATTTGTGAAACAAAACTGTGATTTAATGGGATTTGGTGATCGCCTTAATTCTTTGGAGAGCAATGAAAAAGTTGCTCAATTAGCAGTAAAGTAATAATTATTATTCTCAAACTTTTTATAGTTGTATAAATTAAGGTATTTAAGAATTACACATGGCACATTTCGATAATGTAACAAAGATGTTCGGCAGTTTGAAATATATGAAAGAGGATAGAGCCTCTTTCCTACGCGACTTTATGAAAAAACATAGAGTTGAAAATGTTCTGGAGTTAGGCTTTTTCCAGGGTAAGAGTAGTGCTTATTTTGCAGCAATAATGGAAGACCGAGGATTAGGTCATCTCACAACAATTGATACACGACATGCAGTTAAGCGCAAACCTTCAATCAATGAAGTTTTGGAAAAGCTAGGTCTTTCCCATCGTGTCGATCCTGTCTACGCACATCGCTCATATACCTGGGAACTAGGAAAAATGCTCCAGCAAATACCTCGACCACAGTTTGACCTTTGTTATTTAGATGGTGGCCATACCTGGGATGTAACTGGGTATGGTTTTGTACTTGTTGATATGTTGCTAAAGCCAGGTGGTTGGATTATCTTTGATGACCTCGAATGGACGGTATCTAAGTCCCTTCGTGGTAAGCCGATTTCCGAAAGCCCATGGAAGCGTTACTCTCAGGATGAGCAAGATGCAAAAGGTGTTCGCATGGTATGGGAAATGATTGTTCCTCATTTGGGCTATGTGAATAAATTTGAAGAACCTAGCTTTGCTTGGGGTATAGCTCAGAAACCTGATAGGAAATAATACCACTCCTAAATTGTATGGCAAATATTAAATTTGAGGTTTTAAAGATGGGAGCTAGTGACTTCAGACAAGGTAATCAGTTTTTGCGAAGCAATAAATTTGAGGAAGCAGTTACTGCTTATCGTAGAGCGATAGCTCGTAATCCAAATTTTCATTGGTCTTACCATAGGTTGGGGGAAGCATTAGAGCAGTTAGGGCGTTTGGAGGAAACTGTTGCAGCATATCGTCAGGCGGTGCAGTTAAAACCAGATTCAGTTTGGCCTTATTTTCATTTAGGACGAGTGTTGAGAATTTTGGGGCGGGGAGAAGAGGCAAGAAAAGTAGAAAGAAAGATAGTTGAGGTTCAACGGAATTCAGTAAAGATGCGATCGCTCTCAGAGCCATCTGTAGATTCTCGAATTAGATACAATGAAGCTAAAACAGAAATACGACTACCAAATTTCATAATCATTGGAGCAATGAAGGGTGGTACAACAAGTTTGTATCATTATCTTGCCTCTCATCCTGAGATAGTACCCTCTACTCCCAAAGAAACAAACTTTTTCCGAGAGACTAAACTATATAATAAAGGACTAAAGTGGTATCAGTCCTTATTTAAAAAGGGCGGTAAATATTTTTTTGAGGCTTCCCCCAATTACACAAAACGGCACTATTTTTCAGATATTCCTGCAAGAATGTACTCTATCTTACCAGAAGTTAAACTCATTTATGTACTTCGCGATCCAATACAAAGGCTCTTATCTCACTATGTGTACAACTATTTCAAGGGTAGGGAATCAGGACCATTTTCAAAAGTGATCAAAGATATTAACAGCAATTATATTCAAACAAGTAAATACTATTTTCAAATACAAGCTTTTCTAGAATATTACTCAGATCAGCAATTACTTGTAGTTGAATCAGAGCAATTATTTAAAAATCCAGCTATGGTTGTTAGTAACATTTTTAATTTTTTAGGGATACGGCTTGAATACAATCCAGCTATACTCGAGAAACGTTTTAATGATTCTCGTGATAATAAATGTAATGGCAAATTAATTGAGAAGCCCAGTTTATCTCCAACTGAAATGAGTATACTTACTGCCACAATTGCACCTGATGTTGAAAAATTACGGAACTTTACAGGTTTAAAGTTTTCAGACTGGTCACTTTAACAGAAACTGGGATACTAACAAATCTAAATATGTACAACGTCTTCAAGCTAAGTAGATAATTTGTGAAGCAAAAACTGTAGTTTGATAAAATTACTAGATAAGGGTTATTATTTAGGGACAAAAAAGCAAGGGTATAAGTTTGAGGGTTACATATGTCAGATCAGAAAAAATCATCATATTGGTCTAAACGAGAAAAACATATTTATATTTTTGCAATTCGGCAAATTATTCACAAGCTTGGCAGCGGTGCAGGTTCAATTATAGATGTAGGTTCTAATGGATGTCCTTATCTCGATTGGTTTACATGGATTCCGGAACGCTACTCCATAGACTTGCGGAAACCTTACAAAGCTCCCGGTATTGTTGCTGTGACAACAGACTTTTTAAAGTATAGTCCGGGAAAACGTTTCGATTTGTTGACTTGCCTTCAGGTAATTGAACACGTCCCAAATGCTGAAGCTTTCTGCCATAAATTACTAGAAACTGCTCGCCTGTTAGTGGTTTCTGTACCCTACAAATGGCCAAAAGGTCAAACAAAAAGTCATATACACGATCCGGTAGATCTAGAAAAAATGAATAGTTGGTTTGGACGAGAGCCTAACTACCAAAATATTATCAAAGAAATAGAGTCTCCATGTCGTCGTCTTATATGTATCTATGACACAGAATCAAATAAAAAATGGGATAGAGTGAGGACTGTTTTTAAATAAACTAAACAGTGAGAGGAAATTCAATACATTCAGTTGCTAAAAATAATCGACTTTAACTCAGCAATAGCAATACCTGACTCTCCTGCAATAGAATACAGGATGTAATATTTATTATCTTCTTGATAAATCGCAGGATCTCTCAACTGCCGCACTTTTCCTTTAGCTGCTCCCTTTTGTGAAGGTTCAATTGCAAAACTTATCCCTTCATAATCTTCTTCAGGTTCTAAGACAGGAATAGGTGGAGATGGTGTCCAAGATTTCCAGTCCTGCTTTAAATCCACATAACTCATTAATATAGATTCGGGTGTATCCCCAATACGAGAATAAAATACCATCAAAGTGTCCCTTTCTAACAATACAGCAGTGTGTCGAAGGTTAGGAATAAACTCTGGTCCTCTTTCAAAAGCAGTTATCCCATCCTTGGACCGCAGTAAAACACCACCAATATTTTTGTTCTTAGCGATCGCATAATACCACCCACCATACTTAAACACCCTGAAATAAAATGGTCCTAAAACCGACGAGGATGGAGTAAAGTTCAAGCCATCTTTGGATGTTGCTAAAAAAGTTACCTGACCATGGGAGGGATGAACGCCATGAAAGTACATCCTAATTTCACGGGTTTTATCATCTACATGAACGTCTGGAGAAGCAATATGATTTTGGCATACAGTTTGATTTAACTTTAACGTTCCTGACTGGTAAACCGTCCATGAATCTTGAATATTATTAGAATATGCTAAACGAATGTACTTACCCTGATGATGATCAAAGTAAAGATAATAGTTACCCAAAGGATTTTCAATCCAATCTGGAACCCGAATCAGTGATGGACCGTTAATATTAGAACCAACTTCACCTTTTAAACCAGCCATATCTGGATATAAAATTGGATTATTTTGGCAGCGTACTGCTTGAATTTTCAGATTAATAGTATTCATAAATAAATATATGTTTCTAATATCAAGGGTTAGATCAAATTAAAAGTAAACTCACCAATTATCATCTTCAACATAGCCAAACTCTAATAAATACTTTTGCGCTTTTTTCTTAAAAATAACTTTTTCTCCCTCTGTCATTTCTTCCTTCCATCGACCACGACCATCAAACAAAGGCTGATTAATTTGCCAATTACGATATTGTTTGTGTTCTGTAATGCTATTAATTTTCTCAGGTTTAATAATCTCTGAGCTGTACCAACGCCTTTCAGTCTGATGAAATTTTGAAATTTTATCATCATATTTTTCGCCTAAAAAATGTAAAATATTTCTCAAAGTAGTTTCAGGATTAGTTACTAAATCCTCATACTTAACAACTTTAACTCTAGGGTCATCCCAATAAAGTAATCCAGACAAATTATCATAAATCCATCGGTCTAAACGTTCCCAAAATTTATCATAACCTGAATCTGGTCTATCCTTTAGAGAGCAGACAACATCTCTCCCATCTCTTAACATAAGAATAAACCGACTTTGAGGGCGAATTTTAAGAAACTTTCCAATTTGAAAAATATGGGGAGGAGTTTTTTCAATCCAACGACTTTTTCCTGCTGCCAAACATTCTTCATCCCAATTTTGCATTGTTTCTTCAATTTTCCTGAGATTTTGCAGAAATATTGCACTTTCATAAGGTATTGGATAAAAAGAAGGATGACTACCCAACAAAGCTAACATTATTGAAGTTCCACTATGCCCACAACCAACCACAAATACTGGATTTTTAACCTTAATATCTTGGGCGTTATTAGGCTTAATTGTATCGTAGTATTTTTTCAAAGCCACTGGATTCAATTTAACTGCTGTTCGATAATATTTTACAGACAGACTCCAACGATCTACTGCTTCTGCTAAATTTAGATAATACTCGGCTGAATTAGGATTAAGAAATACAGCTTTTTCAAAATTATTAGCTGCCCATTTCCGCTCTCCCATTTCTAGAAGTAACTTTCCCCGTTTGTTATAAATTTCAAAATATTGATAAGGACTATCTTCAATAATCTTTTTATAAAGATTTGCTGCTTCTTTAATTTCACCTTTTTGCTCTAAAACAATGGCAAATTTTAAAGCATTCCAAAGTTCTGATTTTTTGATTTTTTTCTGGGAAAAATAATTGCTATTTAATCCTTTTGTATATAAATTTAATTTCTCTAGATTTGTATGAGTTTTTATAAGTGTATCGAAATAAATTAAAGCTTGATTTAATCTTCCTTGTTTCCCTAAGACTTCGGATAACTGGTAATAGAAAAAAGCTGTACTAGAACTAATCTTGAGAGCTTGGTTAAAGCAAGCTACGGCTTCATCAAAGTAATTTTGTTGAGCTAAAGCATCACCTAAATTAGAATACAACCAAGCAAAATTAGGATTAATTTCAATAGCCTGATGATAAATAGCGATCGCCTCATCCAACTGCCCCGCTCTCTTCAACCTATTAGCCTGCTTCAACAATTGTCCAGCACTCATACCCTCATTACCCATAAAAACCAAAAGATCAATCTAAATATATAATATTATCAGACTCACAATCTACAAAAATTATTTCCCAACAACTCTATTAATTTAGTACAATTTGAAAAGGCTATATAATAAAAAATTACGATCAACAAATTAGCCCAATTCTCTAAAACTATAACTATGAGCTATAAAAAAATTATCACCATCGAACCAGACAAACGTGGTAGTAAACCTTGTATTAGAAGAATGAGAATTACAGTTTACGACGTTTTAGGATGGCTCGCTACAGGAATGTCTTTTGCAGAAATTTTAGATGATTTTCCCGAATTAACAGAAGAGGATATTAGAGCTTGTCTAGAATTTGCCGCCGATAGAGAACGGCGTTCAGTAGCAGTAATAACTAAAGAATGAAATTACTATTTGACCAAAATTTGAGCAGAAAGTTAGTCCAACGACTAGCCGATATTTTCCCTGATGCAAGTCACGTTCAATTTGAAGGAATGACTATCGCTACAGATACAGAAATTTGGGAATTTGCGAAAGCAAAAAACTTTTGTATTGTTACCCAAGATGCAGACTTTGCTGAAAAAAGCAGTCTGTATGGTTCGCCACCAAAAGTAATTTGGCTACGTTGCGGGAATGCTAAAACTGAAAAAGTAGAATCAATCTTACGCTCTGGAGCAACAGCAATAGAAGAATTATCTTCTAATTCATTGTTAGATTGTTTAGAGTTATTCTGATTACTTAGGGTTTGCTGAAAAAGTCTTTTTTCAGGAGTAGGGGAGCATTTTTTTTTGCTCAACTTTTCCCCAAAATCATAACTTTTTGAGTATAAAGAGCTGAAAACAATGTACCATAAATTATATTATAGCAGTTCAGCAAAAGATATAACTATGAAATTTATTAGCCCTAAAACCGACTTTGCCTTTAAAAAAATTTTTGCTTCTATTCATAGTCAAAACATCCTGATTAGTTTTCTCAATGCCATAGTTTATAACAATCAAAACATCATTCAATCTCTCAAAATAATTAACCCCTATAACCCTGGAGTTACTAACACTATGAAAGATACTTATTTTGATGTTAAAGCAGTTTTAGATAATGGTAGTACCGTCATCATTGAAATGCAAGTATTGAATGTAGAAGAATTTGAAAAACGAGTAATTTATAACTTAGCCAAAGCTTATGGAAATCAATTAGATGCAGGGCAAGGTTATATGATGTTGCAACCTTTTATTGCTTTGACGATCGCCGACTTTGTTTTATTTGAAAAGACAGAAAAAATGATTACTAAGTTTGGATTGAAAGAAGAGACAGAATTGTTTAATTACCAAGATGAATTAACATTAATGTTTGTCGAATTACCCAAATTTAAAAAAGAATTATCAGCCTTAGAAACTCTAAGTGATAAATGGATATATTTTCTTAGCTCGGCTCCAAATTTAGAAGTAATACCAGAATCATTGGAAGAAGTATCAGAAATAGAAGCAGCGTTAAATATAGCGAATAAGGCGAACTTAAGCAATGAAGAATTAGAAGAATTAGAGCAAGAGGAAAAGTCGATTAGAGATAAGAAAGGACAAATTAGTTTAGCGAGAAAGGAAGGAGAAGAAACTGGAATTGGAATTGGTATAGTCAAGCAAATCTTACGTCAAATTCGTCGCCAGTTTGGGGAAATAGCTCCAGAAGTTCAAACTCAGATAGAGGAATTATCTTTGGAAAAATTAGATATTTTAGGTGAAGAAATTTTTGATTTAGCAACAATGGCAGACTTGGAAAACTGGCTAGGTAATAATGGATAATTGATAATGGATAATTGATAATGAAAGAGTTTTTTAAATCTCTAGTTTTCTATTTTTACTAGGATTAATTTTTACCTCTATCTGATAATTGATAATGAAAAGTAAGTATTTCCTACGGAATGCTGCGCAAACAGCCGTCAGCTAGTCTCCTGCGGAGGAGCTGCGCTTTTTCGTATAGGGAATGCTCCGCAAACATGTCGCGCAGCGTTAACGCGCGTTGTGCGCCAGCTAAACAGCTATTAGCTATTATTTTTGTTAGAATATAAAGCTGATAACTAGCTTTGTTGTGGTTGGGTTTTTCCGTTGGAAATGCTCCGCAAACGTTCCATGCTTCGCAATGCTAACGCAAACAACTCAACCTACACTTATTGCACTAATTAATCAATGAAACTTATTGCTGAGAGCTGACAGCTAATAGCTGAATGCTTACATACAATGAAAGAGTTGTTTAAATCTCTAGTTTTCTATTTTGACTAGGATTAATTTTTACCTCTATCCGACGATTACGTTGTCGATTAGTTTGAGAATCATTTTCTGCTATGGGGCGAGACTCTCCATAACCAATAGCCAGCAGACGATACTGTTGCCCCAGATTTTTTGATAAATATTCTGCTACTGCTTCAGCTTGTAAAAATGATAATTCTCGATTTGCTTTGACTTTACCTCGACTGTCAGTATGACCAGAAACAGTAATTGTTGCACCTTTATAATTTTTCAATTCAGTAATTAAATTGTCTAAAATAATCCTTTCCTCAGAACGAATTGTATTACTACCTGACTCAAACAAAATATCAATAGGAAGGGTCACCATCATTTGATTTCCTGAAAAAACAGGTTTGGTAAATTGACTTATTTGTTTGCGTTCATTAGTTGAAAGCGGTACAGTCAACTGCTGAGAAATTAAATTTAATCTTGCCTCTAAATTTTGATTAGGTCTACTAACACCTAATTGATTTTCTAAAGCTGTGGTCTGACCAATAAGACTATTTAACTGTGTTTGTAATTCTTCAAGTTCTGTTTGTAATTCCTGTCTCTGGGCCTCAGTTAGTTCAACTTGGAGCTTCAGAATTTCTGGGGTAGATTCAGGGGTGGCGTTTGAAGATTGGGGCAACCCTTTTTTAGAGACTATACCCTTAGTGCCACGAAGTAGTTTTTCTGCTATGGGTATCTCTTGAGAAGTAGAGGGATATTGGACAGCGATCGCCATTCCCAACACCCAGGAAAAACCACTAGCTACTACCAGTAGTAACAATCGAAATATTAAGGATAGTATTAACAGACCCATTCCCGGAGACCTAGGGTTGATCCGATTGGGAGAAGATTTACTCACGGTTTTTCCATTAGTGACACTTTTAATTTGAATGTTATATCATGTCCGGATAATTAGTGATAAAAAAACATTCTCCTTTTGATACTTTCTTTCTCCTCTCTTTCCTCCTGACTCCTCCTTATAACTATTCAACCGGACATGATATTAGCTTAACAAATACTTTAGAGATAATAAGACAATATGGTATTGGGTGGAAAATTCTCCCCTGCTCCCCTACTTCCCTGCTCCCCTACTGCCCTACTCCCCTACTTCCCTGCTCCCCTGCTCCCCTGCTCCCCTGCTCCCCTACTCCCTCCTCCCCCTCTACCTTTACCAAGAATGAAACAGCCCTGCCTATCTGTGGGCGAATGGCCATTCGCCCCTACTTCGTTAAATTTCCCAAGGTTCTACTTCTAGGAAACCTTGTTGACTAAAAAAGACTTTAAACTCAGCCGTCGATTGATTATTATCTCCAGTTACTGTCTGTCGGTCCAGTAAATCTGGTAGAGGAGTTTTATCCACCTCATCAGCAGCAGCAGAATTTATTGGTTTGTAGCCAATAATAGAACCATCGGTAGCCACTGTTACACGATAAATTAAATCTGCGCTAATTTCTATTTTCCAAGTATTATCAATTTTTGCAGAGAGTATATTTTGCAATTTTTCAATCTCTGCTGGATCGGTAATTTCCGAACTGGTAGACAAAGATGACTCTAGATTTTCTTCAGATAGTTTCTCCTCAGATGAATCAATAGTAGTCGATTCTGGCGAAGAGTCCAAACCTTCAGGTGTTGGGGTAGGATTTAAACCAGGTTCCGGGGTACTGGTGGGAGATGTCTCTAAACTACCCACACTCTCATTTGATTCTGGTTGAGGTTCTCTTGGACGTTGTACTTCTGGAATAGGTACAAAGAATAAAGCTAACGCTGCTATTGCTAAACCCGACATTCCCACAGCAGCAGGCAGAACTTTTTGAGCTACAGGTTCCCCTGACTTGACTTGTCTTCGAGAAACAGGTCTTACTGCCAAAGAGAAATCCGGTAAAGTGAGAGAATCGGCAAAAAACTGGTCTATGGCCTCAACCAGATCGAATAACTGAACTGTAGTTAAATCTATAATTCTACCAGGTTTTTGCTCGGCAATATTTCCGCCAGAAACATTGCCATCAAAAAGAGTTAATCTATGGAGATTGACATCTATTTTGTGTAAGTTTAGCAACTCTTGGCTTTCACTGTGGTGTCTAGGGGAAGATATGCCACTCAGAAATTCCTGAGCATAGCTGCTAACTTGCCTGACCAAACTTTCAAAAAAATCTCGTCCACCAGTTAATGGTGGCTCTTGGCCATGAATATGACATTCAGCACTCATTAATATAGATAATACTTGCCCTGGACTTAAGTTAGTTCCTCCACTATCACTCAAGCCTTGCAAAATCAATTTGCAATTAGGCAAACTGTACTGACGTTGAATCGTCATTGCACTTAATTCTCCATAAAATTTAAAACCCGCAAGGTGCATAGCACCTCACGGAAATAAGTATCCTTATATTTTGCCATGACAATTTTAGCAGAAGTCATAAGTTAGAAGTCATAAGTCAAATTCCCAGCACGGACTATATAGCAATCCTATTTTATTCGTGTCAAAAACCTTACTGCTTTTTAGGCAACAGCTCCAGAAGGCAACAGGTGGGAGTTTCAGTTTTTTTATTTACTTTATAAGAGCGGATTGCTATATTTGAGAGGTGTGAAAATGTCCTAACTGCTATGGCGACTGTTATATTCAAGAAAAATATTCCAGATCCTGGAATCCCCGTCGTTTTAACGTGGGGAGGAAAGGCGAGTAGAGGATTTAACATCCGTGTAAGTTAAACAACACAGAGTTTATTAGACCTACGAATCAGTTGAACTTTTTTAGGAGAGAATTGTCCAACGCGCTTCCAATTATGGTCATAAACACTGATGTTTTTGGTCTTGGTTTTAGTAAAGCTTCCTACCCATCCAATGTATGTTTTCCCTGATTTTTCAGCCATAACTTTATCGCCATAACGAACATTAAAAGGGGTGATTGTTCCACCTTTGCGTTTACGAATGCCGCCTTTCTCAGCATTATCAAAATGTAAAGCGCGACGAAAATAAGCAGGTCTAGTAATGACTCGAAAAATGCAATAAGTTATGTTGACGGAGCCTTTCCATCCCCAAGTATCAGAATTTTTTCTGGGAGTAACTCCATAGCGAACAAACTCACTAGCAGCCAAAGCAATACCATCTACTGCATGAGATTTTTGTACTTGGGCTTTCTTATCTTTGATTTTTTCCAACCGTAAATATCTGCGAATTTGACTGGTTCCATTGTTGTTTTTCTGCCAGCCATAAACGGTTTTAACAGGTGCAATAGATTGCAGTTGTTTAACACACCAATTTTGCCCGACCATAACCGGAGAAAACCCTTTGCCCGAACGCGCTCCTTTGCGACCGCTAGTTAAATCTACGTCAGCTTTAACCAGTTCATAGACAATCATAGTTATAGGGAAAACTTTAGACAGTTCGGTGATAATCCTAATCTCCATCTCCCTTGATGCTCGAATAGATGGAGGTAATTTCCCTTTTCTTTTACGATTATCAAATCGCTTTTGTCGATGGGCACGTTGGTTGAAAGGCACTTTCCTATTAATCTTTCTACCACGCCGCGCCCGACGTTGTAATGCTCGACCTCTGACATTTTTAATTATTTTGCCTTGCTTAATCACAGCAGAGCCAAGCCGTTCTTTAACACGGTCAAACGGCAAAACCAAATGTGCGGTATAAAGAGTGAAGTTTGCAGACTGAACCGCAATCCCTGTATATTTTTTGCCAGGGTCGCAACCAATTGTTATTTTCTGGGTATGGCCACCTGATGATTCGGCCACCAAGCGAACATAATACAACCCAGCATCATTCCAATGTGCTGTTGCTTTTCCCTCTTGTACCCAACGACGTGCCCGCGATGCTTTTGTTGGCATTGCAGGAGAGCCATCAGGATTTTGTACTGGGACTCGAAGCATAAGAGATAATCCTTTCCCTTGAAAAGTTGTAAGTCCCTAAGACCACCAAAAACGTTGTGTCTCGCATTTGTACGATGCCTTAACCCAAGAAGACCAACAAATAATCCGGGCTAGGGAAATACCCAGAGGTGTTATCGTTTTTTGGCTCTGTGGTCTAGCCAACTCTTAGTTAGACGCTGGGCCGTCCAAGCTGCGTGGCTTCAGCCCGCAGAAGTTGACGACTCTTGCTTAGATAGTTGGTAATTATAACATTCTTTTTGATTTTTCTGATAGATTTTTGTGCGGTACATCCAGTAATTTAAACAAGAGAATACCACTAAAGCTATCAAGCTGGAGTACATTACTATTGATGTTAAATTAATCAAAAGTAAAGAGGAAAGAACTTCTACAAAAATTAGACCAATCAGGATATTGGCAATGGTTTCTCGGCGCAAGAGGTTACAAAATATTGCCCCAAGAGGTGCCCCAACTACTACTACTGGAATTGCTGCAAACCAATAACTACGAACTGGATCTATAAAATCTTGGAAAACAAAGACTTGTAAAATAAATCCAGCTATAGCATTAACTGCCATGAGGATGACGGAAGTGGGGGTAGCAACTTTTTCGCAAAGGCCAAATAAAACTACCATGACAGAAAAAGTAAAGACATCAATACCGCTACCGACTAAACCACTCATCATCCCTCCGAGGAACCCAGCTATTAGCCAAATTCTCTGCTCTTTAACTGTCCAAATTGGCATAGCTGTATATAATTCTCTCGGCTGTTGGTTTAATTTTAATAAGGTAACAGCAAAGCTGGTGAGCATAACAGTGAAAGACATTTTGATTACGTCAGGGGGTATCAGGGGGGCTAAAAAACCAGACCCCATAAATACTCCTAAAAACCCACCCAGACTACCCCAAAGAATTACCCGTAATTCTACTTTAATTCCAGTTAAAAAAATGGCAACGGCAGCAGAAGTCATACCTACACTCTGAATGGCCAGGGAAAATATTTTGGCATCGGAAGGTGAAATGTGCAGAACTTTGGTAAAAACTGGAAATGCGACAGCTCCTCCCCCTAGACTTGTACCTCCAGCGATCGCTGACCCAAAAATCATTGTTAGGGCTATTTCCCAATTACCTAGTAAATAGGAAAATGCTTCTTTGCCACCTAGTAAGATTAACCATGTACTCCAGACTACAAGTGCGATGGATATTAAAATTGTCCGTTGGGAAACTAATTTTTTTAAGTTGGCTTTCAAATCCTAGTACCTCTTAAAATATTGCAAAATTTATTATTTTTTTTATGCTCAACTTAGCTATTAAGCTAGTGAGGTTTTGTTAATTTTGTCCTGGATGCTCTGGGGAGCTTACAGAAATGTATTTTTCGGCCAGGGTAGGCTATACTACTAATTGGCAAATTTTCATCATTACTTTTGTTTATTTTTTTTGATAAATCTTATTATATTGATATCTTTTGATTTATTTTTTGTCAATTATTAACCAAAAATCAAGCCAGTTACTATTCTATTTTCTATAGCTGGTTTGTCGGTAACCAGTTGGCTCAATTTCCAATTTTATCGGTAGAAAAGTATAGGGTATATTTAGGTATATTCTGATGACCAAGAAAATTAGGTTTAAAGTTTACTACTCACAGGAAGGTTAATAGTAGAAATTTTGTAAAATTTTTGTTTTTGTCAATTAAATAGGGTTTGCTGAAAAAGTCTTTTAGTAGCGCAGGAGTCAGGAGTCAGGAGTCAGGAGTCAGGAGTCAGGAGTCGGGAGTCGGGAGTCGGGAGTTAGGAGTTAGGAGTCAGGAGTTGTAGGGGTGATGCGCGTTTTGCATTCTGCAAAGCTCCGCTAACGGCTGTCGCCGACATCAATGCGGAGCATTCCGTAGGGAAATCACCCCTACAGGAAGAATGG
Organism: Dapis hubbardiae BLCC-M172; assembly: GCF_050016015.1. NCBI lineage: Bacteria > Bacillati > Cyanobacteriota > Cyanophyceae > Oscillatoriales > Microcoleaceae > Dapis > Dapis hubbardiae. The sequence goes on along the minus strand of NZ_JBNHEQ010000016.1, from coordinate 39,739 downwards.
GGAATGAGTGAGGAGCTAGGAGGTAGGAGGAAGAATTATCCCTTGATTTTTTGAGCAAGAGCGTCAACCCAAAATCCTAACTTTTTGCATTTCTAGAGAACGAAAACCTTGTACTTTTTCAAGACCTAAAAAGGCTAAAACCTTTATCTGTAAATCCTTTTATATTTAATCAGGAAGCCCTAAATATTTTTAAACAAGTGTTTAATTTTACTTATATAAATTATTAAAAATAATTCTATAAACTTAAAGAAGGAGAAGCAGGTTTTCCCACCCTAGAAGTTACTTATCTCTATAGGAGAAGACTTGAACTGAAATTGAGTTTCCCAAGTTTTTTGCTCAACTAATACTCTAATCTGAAGTTTTAATTGACTGTATTTACTGGTATAAGTAGCAAGATACAAAATTTTAATTGCCAGTTATGAATCTACTTCATTAGCTAAATAAAAATCAGTTGTAACTTGAGCTTCTCATGCGCCATGATTAGAGTTATATCTTAGCTCATTCCAAATTTTATTATGGGGAATAAATATTAGATTATCTTCCACAGTTTGTCAACGAATACCTCTGCTTGATTATTAATGTTTTCCAGATTTGCTAGACTTAAATATTGTCACCATAATTGAGCAGCTACTGAACTTAATCCTTAGGAAAGATTAGGATAAATAATCGTAAGCATTCAACTATTAGCAGTCAGCTATCAGCTTCTTAGAAGTCAGGAGTAAGGAGTCGTATGGGAATGATTTTAATACCATTTTTTAGGTCGGAAATTCTTTTTTTCCTCAAAAATACATTTCATACAAAGTCTTTTAATTGAGTTAATAAATCATAACTAATAGTTGATAGCTGAACGCTTACTTTTCCTGAAAAATATCAATACTAATTACTGCTATAAAGGCAATTAATTAATGGCTGATAGCTGTTTTCGGCTAAGAGCCGACATGTTTGCGTTTCGGCTCTTAGCCGACATGAAAAGCGTTAGCGCAGCTCCTCTGCAAGAGGCAGCTCCTCTGTAAGAGGCAGCAGTCCGTCAGGATAATGCTGCGCGACATGGAAAGCGGAGCATTCCCTATACGAAAAAGCTAGAGCTACCGTAGCAGGAGGCAAGAGGCTAGCTGACGGTTGTTTGTGCAGCATTCTGCAGGAAATGCTTACAAATAATCAAAATTTTCTTTGATTTTAGCAAGTTTTTTTTCTTCATCAGTTTCTGGGGATGGAGTCTTGATAAATAGAGATTTTAATTGATACATTATCTGCTTGATTTTACAAGTTTTCGATTTTAGGAAAAAAGGAATAAGGAAAAAAGAATAGGGAAGATAACAAAATACTATACCTGATTAAGATGATAACCGCTATATTATAGTTGGAGTATAAAAAAAATGGTTATAACTGGCTGCATATTTGCCAGTAAAACAAAATTAACATTCTCTTAGGATATAAATTTTAATATGAACATAGTTGATTATCTCAGAATTAGTTTGATAGATCGTTGCAATTTTCGGTGTCAATATTGTATGCCTGAAGGTGCAGAAATTGACTATATTTTAAAACAAAATTTATTGACTAATGATGAATTACTAACTCTGCTAAAAAATGTGTTTATTCCTGTGGGTTTTACTCGGTTTCGCTTAACGGGAGGTGAACCTTTATTACGTCCTGGTCTTGTAGATTTGATTGAGAATATTGCTTCTTTTCCAGAAACAAAAGATTTATCTATGACGACTAATGGATTTTTACTTGCAGATATGGCAAAAGATTTATATCAAGCTGGTTTAAGAAGAATTAATATTAGTTTAGATTCTCTAGACTCAGATACTTTTAATTTAATTATTGGTAATAGAGGTCGTAGTCGTTGGCAGCTTGTTTGGAATGGTATTCAAGCTGCTTATGAGGTAGGTTTCGACCCTTTGAAATTAAATGTGGTTGTTATTACTGGGGTGAATGACCATGAAGTTTTAGATTTAGCAGCTTTAACTATTGACCGTAATTGGCATGTTAGATTTATTGAATTTATGCCTATTGGTAATGATAAATTATTTGATGATAAAGGTTGGATTTCTTCTGAAGAATTACGGCAAAGTATTAGGAAAAAATGGGGACTGACAGAATCTTTTGTCCGAGGAAATGGACCTGCCGATGTATTTCAAATTCCTGGAGCAAAGGGAACCCTGGGGTTTATTAGTCAAATGTCCGAATGCTTTTGCGATCGCTGTAATAGAATGCGTCTTTCTGCGGATGGATGGTTAAGACCTTGCCTTTTGAATGAAATGGGTCAAATAGATTTAAAAAATGGTTTGCGTAATGGAGTTTCTGTTGAGGAGTTACGGCAGAAAGTGGAATATTTATTAGGTATAAAACCAGATATTAATTTTAAACAAAGAGAGTCTGGTACTACTGGAATTTATAGTCGAACTATGTCACAAATTGGAGGATAAAAGGAATTTATAATTTATAATTTATAATTTATAATTTAGGAGTTAGATAGGCGAATCATAGGACGGGAATCATAGGATTAGCAAGGTACAGAAGTTAAATTATTACTGTAACTATATTTGAGAATTTGAGAATGTTTGTATCAGTAATAGCGACTGCTATATTTGCTCTGGGAAAAGGAGTTAGAAGTCAGGACTTAGGAAGAAGTATAGATGGAGTATTGGAATAATCCCTCATATCAACTCTCATTAATTAAGTGCCAGAAATAAACATTTTCTCAAAACTTTGTAGGGAAATTCTATGGAAAATCCCTACATTCTTTTTCACGTCTATGTTTACTGTTTAACTACTAAAAATTAATAGCGTAAACAATCATATGTCAATAATTAAACTTCTTCCTTCTTCCTTCTTCCTTCTTCCTTCTTCCTTCTTCCTTAGTTCTCTGAAAAACAAAAATTCTAAGCTTGTCTGGAATAATATTCCACAACTAATAGTTCGTTAATTTGAAGCGCCACCCACTCCCGTTCCACAACACCATTAACTTTACCAACCAGTTTATCTTTGTCAAATTCTAAATGGCTAGGAATATTAGCTAAACCTGGATATTGGAGATTAGTCTTTACCATTTCCTTAGATTTTTCTTTTTCTTTAACACTAATTACCTCTCCAGGTTTACACTGATAGCTAGCAATACTTACTACCTTGCCATTAACTGTCACATGACCATGATTAACTAACTGTCTTGCGCCGGGAATAGTTGGAGCCATTCCTAAACGAAATACGGTATTATCTAAGCGCATTTCTAGATATTGTAGTAATACTTGCCCTGTGGAACCTGCTGCACGACGAGCTTTTTTTACATAACGTAGGAGTTGGCGTTCAGAAAGACCATAGTTATATAGTAGTTTCTGTTTCTCTTCCAGTCGAATCGCATACTCAGAACGCTTTCTACGATTTTGACCATGTTGACCAGGTGGATAAGCACGTCTGGCACTTTTACGAGTTAGCCCTGGTAAATCCCCCAGACGACGTACTATTCTTAAACGTGGACCTCTATATCTAGACATAATAATTTCCTCATTAACGTAAAATTTAGCCACAATCCTATATCATATACTATTTAATTGCTACTTTGTCAATTGTCCACTATTGTTTTTAACTTTTATTATTTGTTATGCTTCATAAGAACTTTTCTGATTTTTTATCTGATAAATTTCCCTTATTTACACCTAAAAAATACTTGAGTAAACGGTGGATATCTTTAGCAGTAATACAACTTTTTAGTTATAGTTTTTTGATGATTATTCCTGAAGTAGCAACAGCTCAACCAAGTAGAAAATCATTTAGAATTTGCTCTAGAGATTTATTAAGCGTAGGTTTATCTGAGTCAGAAGTAGCTAATGCTTGTGGTGCAGCTTTAAAGCCTAGAGATTTATCCAAATGTGTCACAAGAATTTATGATAGTACAACGAAAGAACTTCCGGCAGAAGAAATTCTATTTAATTGTCAAAGGGTGAGAAGAGTTGATGAACTAGGAAATTGTGTGAGAAAGATTAATAAAGCAGTAAAAGATACATCTAATGAATCTGCTGTGTTAGAAAATTGTCGTCTTAGTTTACTCCCAGAAAGTTTTTCTTCTTGTGTGATTGGTTTAAGTTCTAATGTAGGATTATCGACAGAAGAATTATTAACTACTTGTCTTAATCCTAACCAAGAAATAAGTGAGGTTGATTCAGAGTAATTAAGTTAATTTAATTATTCAGGAATAAACCAGGTTTATTTTTTTTAGTATAGCAATCCTACTTTATTTGTGTATAAAAATCTTACCGCTTTTAGGGAACAGGGAACAGGTGGTAGTTATAGGTTTATTATTTGTCACAACCTAATTTAGGATTGCTATACTTATCGCAATCTTAAAATTGGTTGTGAAAATTTTGATAACAGTTAATTAATTTTAACTGAAAATATAAGTAAATTATTACTCCTGACTACTGTTAGTTGCTAATCAAACTGCTCACCTACCTGAGTCCTTTAGGGGCGAATGGCTATTCACCCCGACCACTAAAATATTACAACTGAAATAGGATTGCTGTAGGTTTTTTCCTAATATAAAAAACTTGTCTATACCAATTTATTGATGAGTTTAGTCAGGAGGAGATAACAAAGTCTTTTTCTTTAGTTGCCACTTTAGGAAAGTGCTGTTAATATTACTTTTCTAAAGGTACTTTACAAACCAAACAAAAATGAAAAAGCTAAATTTTGTGGCCACTGCTCTTTCCACCGTAGCGATCGCTGGTGGTGTAGTTTTTGCGAATTCTGTAGAAGCTTGTCCTTTTAGTGGCAAAGGTAAAAGTTTTACATCAACAGAAAAACCTTTAATTTCACAAGATTCTTGGTTAAACAAAAAATTTCCTGGTAAGTCTGACTTTACTATTGCTGGTATTGCCGCTGGTACACTAGGTTTAACTGGGTTAGGTGCTTTTTTTGCTAGTCGTTATATTAGTCGTAAAGCAGAGGCTAATGTTGATGCTGGTGATGAGTCTATGGAAGTACCAGTAGAAGAAACATTTGTTCAACAGCATCCTGAAGCACCTGGTGGTGAACTAGATTTAATTGAGGATAATGTTGCTGATAATGCAAATTCAGAAGTGGTGGCAGATAAAGAAATTTCTCTTATGAAATAATTTGATTATCATACAAGTAAAATAAATTTTCTCTGGACTTCCAGTTTTAAGTTACTGGAAGTTTTTTATATTCAAAAAGGAATATAGAGAAAAGAATAAAGTAATACCAAATTGATAAATGTTTGCTACAAATAGCTAGGGTACTTTTTAGGAGTCAGGAGGTAGGGACGTTGCATAAGGGCGTCCGTACGGAGTCGAATGGGAATGGCTTCAATACGGTTTTTTAGGTCATAAATCATATTTTTTGTCCAATAGACATCTCCTGTAAAGTATTTTTATCCCTCTTACTATTCGTAACATTCTTTGTTCAAAATGGTGTAATACCATTTATCAAAAACTTTTCTACATTTTTTTGATTAGGGGAGTAAAAGATATTTTTTTCTTTCCCTATTCCCTATTCCCTATTCCCTATTCCCTAGTCTTAATTTCCACTAAAAATAGCAATCATTTGAGGGATAGTTCTTGGTGAATCTATATAATTATTTCCCTGACAAATTAATTGTGTTGAACCTCCACCATCTAACATTATTACTTGAGTTGCACCGAAACTTTTCAAAACTTTAGCAGCGTGAGGTTGAGTTGCTTGTTTAGAAGTAAAAATTAAAATAGTTTCATTCAGGCGATCGCCATCTTTATCTTGAATTCCAATAAATGTTCTACCTGTTTTATCTTCAACTCCTTTATCAGCATTTTCCTGTAAACCAACAATAAAATTAGGTGCTGTTGATAATTGGAAATTATTTGGCTGAAATTTAGTAATTAATGCTCTATCATTCCAGACTTCTAGCATTAACTTTTCGTCAGGAAATTCTATTTCTCCGGCATAACCGTCACTAACTATAATTCCATCTGACTTAACAGGAAATGCTAACCCTGTAGAGGAGTTTTTATCATTTCTAAAAAATTGACCGTTAGTAATACAAAATAAACTTGAATTTTCTGAAGATAAGTTAGACCATACTTGTGATATTGTCTGACGTTCAAATTGTGGATCGTTACCGTCGTAAGCTCCTTTTTTAGTACCTAAGTCTGTGATATTTCCGTAGATAAAATTAATTTTTGCGCCTTGAGTTAAATCAATAACTTGTAGATAATCTAAATCTTTTTGATAAAGAGTTGTTCCCTGAGAATGACTAATAATTTGGAAACCAATAAATAGAGGGTTTTGTGATTTACTTTCGGCATTCTGGGCGGAAAATAAATTGATTGTTATTAGCAGGAAGGTTGTTAAAAATAATCCGATTAAAGTCAGACTTTTTTTATTCATTAGTTATGGTTTGCTGATTAAATATAAAAGCATTGACATATAAAGATATTAGCCTTTTTAGGTCTGTAAAAAGTACAAGGTTTTTGTTCTAAGAAGCTCAAAAAGTGAGGATTTTGGGTTGCGCGAGGCAGAAAAATCACTCTTTAAATTCTGACTCCTGCCTCCTCGCTCCCATACCCATTCCTCCTGAGGACTGACTCCTTCTCTCACCCATAATACTTTTGAGCGCAAACCCTAGTTAAAGAAAGGAAGAAAGGAAAAAAGAAAAAAAATAAACAATGATAAATATAGCTATAATACTTCAAAAGGTTGGCTTTTATCCAGAGCTTGGCTGTTCAAGAAAGATGATTGTTCTCTACTATTAAATAAATTCACTTAGAAAAGCCTAACTAGGAGTGATTAAATCTCTTTAACTTACATATCTGGATACATCGGGATGGTTTAGAGGATGGAATAGCGTCCAATCTACTAATACCATTTCTCAAAAACTTTTCTACATTTGATTGGGTGGGGAAGTGGGCGAGAAGTAAAAATAAAGAATAATTAACCTTAATTTACCTAAAATAACCAAAAAAGTTACTCTACTAAAGTAATTACCTAATAACTGAAGTTTTAATTAAGTATAGCATTAATGCATGGGAATTGGTATAAGAGCAGATATTCCTAAAAGTCAAATTGTCTTAGGTTTCCACTCGCCATATGCGGGATATTTTACATAATTTGTAGTAAATTAATTATTGATTCCACTGGGAAGTAATGTTATCTTAGATATAATAACTAACAGTTTAGACACCAATCTAAAACCCAGCCAAAAGGATTATGAAAAACATTAAATTAAACGACTTAGAAAAAAAAATTTTATTAGCTCAAAAAGAACTTGAAATAATTTTTGAAGCAGCTAATAAAACAGCCGAAGAAGCCAAAAAAGCTACAGAAGAACTTGGCAAAATTATGGATAAAACATTACATCCCAGAGAATTAACCGAAGAAAGAATAGCATCACTGCCTAGTCAACTCAATTATGAAGGAAAGAAAGCAGTCGAAGAAGCCAAAAAAGCAGCAGAAGAACTTGGTAAAATTATGGATAAAAAATTACATCCGACGGGATTAACAGAAGAAAGAATAGCAGAACTGCGTAGTAAACTAGATTACAAAGCAGCCAATAAAGCGGCAGAAGAACTTGACAGAATTATGGAACAAAGATTAGCTAAAATGGGATTAACAGAAGAAGAATATGTGTCAATGTTTATGAATGCAGTGGAGGAATAATGCGTCTTTTTCAGTTATCAGTTATCAGTTATCAGTTATCAGCTTTTTTAGTTATTAGCGCTTAAACTTATGGATATAAATAAGAGCATTGCTTATCAGAAAGCTTACCAATTTGCTATTAGAATTGTCAAAGCTTATAAATATTTAACTGAGGAAAAAAAAGAATATGTGTTATCTAAGCAACTACTGAGAAGTGGGACATCTATTGGAGCAAACATAGCAGAAGCAAATGGAGGTATATCTCAAGCTGACTTTCGGTCAAAAATGTCAATAGCCTACAAAGAAACCCTGGAAACAAAATATTGGCTATCTCTCCTAAAAGATACTGACTATATTGAAGAAAAAGCTTTTCAGAGTATTCATCAGGATGCAGATGAGATTAGCAAAATATTATTTTCCATCATTAAAAGAACTGAAAAAACTGATAACTGATAACTGATAACTGATAACTGATAACTGATTTTGTTGTGGATGTCCGACTTGGACTACTCAAACTTTATTAATGCAAATTAACCAGTAACTAATGCTAACTTTTTTAGATTTATGGAGTGGAAAAAGTTGCTTTTTTTCTACCAAAAAAGATTACAGCCTTATCAAATAAACATCAAAGGTTTATCTTTTACTAAAGAAAATTCTTCAATATCAAACCGATAAAGACTAGCGGGTCTACCAGCTCCCCGTGATGTTTTTATGCCAGTATCATATAAGAAACCTAACTTTAATAGTCTGGCACGAAAATTAGAATAATCTGAAAAATTGTTTCCTAAAATAGTTGCATAAAGTTGATACAATTCTCCTAAAGTAAACTCTTCTGGTAAAACATCAAAAGCAATAGGACTATACTCAAGTTTATTTCTTAATCTTAAATATCCATACTCAATAATTTTTTTATGGTCAAATGCTAATTGAGGAATTTGTTCAACAGGATACCAACTAATACTTGTCACCTCATTAGCAATTAATTCTGCTTCTTCAAATCTAACTAGGGCAAAATAACTGACAGATAAATATCTACAATTATAATTAAATTCTCTAGGGTCACGACCAGGATCGCCAAAAGTATATAATTGTTCTAAATATAGATTTTTTACCCTAATTTTTTCTGCTAAAATTCTGTATGCTGCTGCTTCTAAAGATTCACCTTTTATTACTAATGTACCTGGTAAACTCCAGCGGTTAATAAATGGTTCTTTTTGTCGCATTACTAACAAAACTAAGAGGCGGTTTTGTTGAGTATCAACAGAAAAAATTACATTATCTACCCCTACTTTAAAGTCTGCTTTATTGTTTACAATTTTTCTGTAGTCGCTTCCTGCCATTGATATAATTTATGCCGATATATATAATCTTTAATAGGAGGCGTAATAGTCATTTCGTCTCCTTGTTCGCGATATGCAGATGAGGAAACATTCGGAACTTCTAAAGAAGCTATTTTTACTCCTGTACTTAGTTCCCTTAACTTCTGTAAATTTTCCTCTTCGGTTGTAATACCTTTTCGAGGTACTATTAATAATTCTACTTTTTGTAAAAGTTCTTCTATTTGATACCAACTTGGTAATTGTTTGACTAAATCTGAACCTACTACTAAGGTGAATTCTGCATCATCCCATTTCTTGCTAGCAAGTTCAACGGTTTCTAGAGTACGACGACTACTTAATTCTTGATGTAGAGAAATATTGTTTTGATTTGAGTCAATATTTTCAATCAAAATTGATAACATTGTCGAACGTTGTTCTAGGGATGTTTGATGGGATTTAAAGGGATTATTTGATGCCCAAACTACTACTTTATCAAAGTTTTGGGATAGCCATCTAACAATTGTTTCATGTCCGGCTGTTGGTGGGTCTGCACTTGTTCCAAATAAGGCTATTTTTGTCATTTATTTTGAGAAGTAAGAAGGAAGAAGGAAGAAGGAAGAAGTAAGAAGTAAGAAGTAAGAAGTAAGAAGTAAGAAGTAATAAAGAAGAAGTAATAAAGAAGAAGCTTGAAGAGAAGGAAAAATCTTAATATAATGGTACATATTTCCCCAACTTTTACACAAATGATACCAACGGACATGATATGATTTATGAAAAAAACTTTAGGGAGTTTTGTCTCTAAACCCAGGCAAAAATTGGATAAAAAGATACAACCCCTACAATAAAATGTTACAACATCAAGGCGGATTATTATAAGGTTAGCTGATTACCTTTTTCTTTCCTGGCTCCTCACTACTTCCTAATCTGAAAGAGCGTTTTCTAAACGAGCTGCTAAATTCACAATATCATCTTTTCTAGCAATAACTTCTATCCACTCTTTTGGCATATTTTCTATACCATAATAAATTCCTGCTAAACCACCTGTTACTGCTCCAGTTGTATCTGTATCTTCTCCTAAATTGACTGCTTTTAATACTGCATCCGCAAAAGAGTTTGTATTTAATAAACACCACAAAGAAGCTTCTAATGTATCTAGTACATAACCACCAGCATGAATTTGTGTTAGAGGTATATTTTGAACTTCTCCACCCAATACTTTACGAAAACGATGTATTTCTCCTGCATACTTCTCTTCTGAGTAGATTTTTTTGATATTTTCTATTCCTTGTAAGTATGCTGTTTTTAGGTCTAAACCCTCTAATAAACAAATAGCTATACTAATATAAATACCGCAAGCCATTTGTGACCTTACATGACCGTGAGTTATACAAGAACAGTCGTGAACTTGTTGAATTAATTCGGGAAAATTGGTGTTTTTATAAGTATAAGCTAGGGGTAAAATTCTCATTAGAGAACCATTGCCATTATTCCTATCTTCTCTACCTCCAGCTTCTATTGCTGGTCTACCTTTTTTAATTCTAGAAATAGCTGCAGCAGTGGTACCTCCAATATCAAAAACTTTACCCCGTGGAGTCCAATAATCTTCATAACGCCATTTATAAAAAGATTGGCCGATCGCTTCTAAATCAAATCCATCACATAGACATTCAGCTAAACATAATGTCATGGAACTATCATCAGACCATGTACCTGGTGGTTGGTTATGTGCGCCATAACCAATCATTTCAGTTACAGGATTAATTTTTCTTTCGTGACGACTGGAAAATTCTACAGGTACACCTAAAGCATCTCCAATACATACACCTATTAAACCTGATAATACTTTGGAATTGTTCATAATTTAATCTTGATAATTAAGTAAGAAGGAAGAAGGAAGAAGTAAGAAGGAAGAAGGAAGAAGTAAGAAGTAAGAAGTAAGAAGGAAGAAGGAGGAAGCAAGAAGTAAGAAGTAAGAAGGAGGAAGCAAGAAGTAAGAAGGAAAAATCTTAAATATAGTAAATATTTCCCCAACTTTTATACAAACGATACCAACGAACATGATATGATTTGTGAGAAAAATTGTAGAGTGTTTGGTTTCCAAATACCATTTTTGCTTGGTGTTTGGATACAAAACTCCTACGATCAAATATTACAACTACATACACCTGATAATATTTGAGAATTATTCATAATTTAACCTAGATAATTAACTAAAGTAAGAAGTAAGAAGGAAGAAGGAAGAAGGAAAAATCTTACATAATGGTAGATATTTACCCACAAATATTACAACTACATACACCTATTAAACCTAATAATATTTGGGAATTATTCATAATTTAACCTTGATAATTAACTAAAGTAAGAAGTAAGAAGCTTTAAGATAAGGAAAAATCTTTATTTTTCACCCACTCCCCCACTCCCTCACTCCCTCACTCCCTTACTCCCGCTCAGTATTTTATCTCTAGTTTTTTGTGTAAGTTCTTGTAATTTATTAGAAATTTTCATAGGTAGCAAAATAGGATTTTCTAGACTGCGAGTTTCAGGGGGTAAACTAGCAACAGAAATAGCAGTTCGATTAGCGATCGCTTCTAGATTTTCTGATTTTTGCAATATTTCTCCATTCTGAACTACTTGTGTGATTAATTTTATAAAATTATCAGTCTGAAATTCTGTTTGATTCAATACATCTTCATCCATTAATCCCAAATAATCATGTTTTAACTGACTATTTTCTAGATATCTATATATTTGTTTTCTACCAGGATAACTGACTTTCCCGGTAGCATTTTTCATTACAGGAATACCGTCTATTTCTACCAGTTTATAAACTCCATTTACAGGAACACCAGTTACCAATTTAGTACCAATACCATATCCATCAATACAAGCATTTTCTCTCTGAAGTCTAGCTATTTCCCACTCATCAATATCTCCACTAGCAAAAATCGTCACTTCTGGCAGTAGCGATCGTACTTCCTGGGATAATTTAACTAAATCTCCCGAATCTAATCTTACCCCACTTAGCTGCATTTCACCCTGTTTAACTCGTTGTGCTAATAAACGGGTAGCTGCCAAAGTATCGTAAGTATCTATTAATAAAGGTGCTTGAGGGAAATATCGCTGAAAAGCATTGAAAGCGTCCTCCTCACTACCTTCGACAGCAGATATTGCCATCACCAAAGCATGAGCCATTGTTCCTGCTGGTTTCCGACCTAATTTTAAGGCTGCCAAAACATTAGAAGTAGCATCCATTCCCCCTGCTAAAGCAGCACGAGCTGCCCAAATACTAGCTTGGGGGCTAAATGCGCGTCTAGTGCCAAATTCTAATAATTTGGTGTCTTTTCCAGCAATATCCCGCATTCTCGCTGCTTTTGTTGCGATGAGAGTTTGGTAATTAATTGTATTTAATAGATATGTTTCCACTAACTGCGCTTGCCAAAGTGGCGCTTCTATTCGCAGTAGAGGTTGATTGGGAAATACTGCTGTTCCCTCTGGCACCGCCCATACATCTCCGGTAAATTTAGCTTCTGCTAGCAACGACCAAAATTCATTAGGAGCATTAGCAAAAATTCCTGTTGACTTTAAAGCATCAATTTGCTCAGAGCTAAATCGAAATTTCTCCAGATAGTCTAATGCTTGTGTTAAACCCATAGCAATGAGATAGCCAAAACCTGCTGGCAGTTTTCGCACAAATAGCTCAAAACTGGCTTGTCGTTGGTCTATTTTTTCTCCAACGTAGCAAGCTGCCATTGTTAGTTGATAGAGGTCTGTTAACAGACTGTAATCTTCTGGAGATAAAGAAAGTTGTTTATCTTCTTGTGTCATTTAAAAATCCTCCGTAGTTTGGAAACCTACAGCACTTTAGTTGCGGTATGAAAAAGCTGCAACTTACAGTTCAGGGGGTATTTTAGCCACTTAACTTTAGTTAGTTCATGGAGTTAAAATCCTCATTACAAAAACAACTTTTTATTTCGTTAAATGGCTTTTATTTTTATTATAGTTATTTTTACCATATCTGTCTATAATCTTTTAATAATTTTTCAACAAATGATTAGTAATTATATAGAATAGAGGAAAAAGGTAGAATATAGGCTCCCTTGCTTCACCATCTCGGACTCTTCCCTACTTCCTTACGGGCGGATTCGCAAATCGCTCCTACTCCCCATCTATATTTTATCCCAAATAGGTTCTATAATTTGCTGGCATTAGTTGTTGTAACTTTTAGATCGCTTAAATTAAATATTGCCGAAATTAAGGCTTTTAACAGTTTATTAGTAAATTAATCTTCCGAGCTTTTATTTAATAATAAATACAAAAACTTGACATTTTTTCAAAAGTCTAAAGTCATGTCTATTATTTTCTGTTCCCTGTTGCTTATGGTGCTTTATTTCCCAAAAAATTACAAATTATTGATTGTCGCTTTTAACCATTAGAGATATAATACGTTATTAGAAATAGATAAACTTGTCTATTTTATTCAGGAAAACTACATCTACACTATTGTAGATAAAAACTTTCGTAAAATTCAAAAAATATGATCCGAAAATATTGGAAACATTTTGTATTAGGATTTTTCCTAACATTTGTAATAGGAGCCTGCGGTATTTTTAATACCACCTCACAACAGGAAAAATTACCAATGGTAGATTTAATAGTTAATCCGACAGTACCGGAGTGGATAGAACAAATTAGTCCGACGGGAGAAGCAGCACCTTTAAATCAAATTCGGATTCGGTTTAAAGAGCCTTTAATTCCTTTGGAAACTTTAGATTCTCCAGAACAACAGGAAAAATTAAAGCAGTTTGAAATTTTCCCAGAATTACCCGGTCAATTCAGATTTTTGACTCCGAAAATGGTAGGGTTTCAAGCAGCGGAATCTTTTCCTAAATCTACTAGAGTAAAAGTTACTTTAAAAGCTGGTTTATCTGATTTAAAAAATCATCAATTAGATGAAGATTTAGCCTGGACTTTCAATACTGAACCAGTCAAATTAACGAATTTACCAACTAGCAAAGAGAAAAATAGAAGGTTAGAACCGATTGATATAAATCCGACTCTAAAGTTTACCTCAAATGTAGAATTGGATTTAGATTCAATCACAGAAAATTTAAAACTTTTGCCAGATGGTAAGACAGAAAGCTTACCTTTTACAGTTAGTTTAGAAACATTAGAAACTGATGAAGAAGAACAACCTCCCATAGAACCATTTGACTCTTCTTTGCGTCAGTGGAATTATCTGATTACTCCCCAAGTAACTCTGGAAAAAGGTACCAAATATCGTTTGGAATTTGACTCTGGTATTCAGCCATTGAAAGGTAATTTACCTAGTCAAACACCTTTTGTTAGTGAAGTAGAAACCTACTCTAATTTTGAATTTTCCCAACTCAAATTTTCCCAGGGAAGCGATAGATTTGTTAAAGGTAATCCCATGTTGGAATTTAATCATGGAATTGTACCAGATTCAGCAGTCGAAAATATTACTATTGAACCAGCACCAAAAGAGACTAAAAATCTGATACAAGCTTATGATAATTATAATATTGTTAGTATCAATCCTTGGTTATTAGAACCAGATACAAACTATAAAATTACTATCGGCGCCAATCTCAAAGATAAATTTGGGCAAGTATTAAGTCAGCCAGTAATATTAGATTATCAAACAGGAGATTTATCTGCCGAAATTTCTGTGCCTGGTGGCTTAAATATTTTCCCATCTAGTCAAAATTTACAACTGAATATTTCTACAGTAAATCTGCCAAATTCGGAATATAAAGCAGCTTATAGAGTTGTACAACCAACAGATTTAGTTTACACAGAATCAGCCTATCCCAGAAAAAATAGGAAGAATTTATTACCCGCAACTAAACAGTGGAAAAGTTACCCTATGTCTGGAGAAAAAAATCAAATTACTGAAGCCGCAGTTCCCCTAAGAGAACAACTCGGCAGTCAGACGGGAATGTTAGCTTATGGAGTTCAAGCACGAACAAATTCTTATCAACAAAATGGTGAGAAAAAATGGCAGGAACCAACATTTTATGGATTAGTACAACTAACTAATTTAGGAGTATTTGCTCAGTGGTTCCCAGAGTCGGGAATTATTAAAGTAAATCATCTGGATGATGGTTCTCCAGTTGTGGCAGATGTGGAGATTTATCAGTCTCAATTAAATGCTAAATCTCAACCTAAACCTACTGCTTGTACTACGGGAAAAACTAATGAATTTGGTCTGTTAAATTTGAGTAAAACAGATTTACAAAAATGTATGAACGGTCAGCGTTTTTCTCAAGGACCGGAATTATTAGTAATTGCCAAAGAAGATCGAGATTGGGCATTTGCCAGCACTAAGGAATATAGTGGTACTTATGGTTATGGTATTTATTCGGGTTGGGATAGTGGAAAACCTCAATCACGGGGTACTATTTTTTCAGATAGAGAACTTTATCAACCAGGGGAAAAGGTTTGGTTGACTGGAGCTGCTTATTATTTGGAAGATGGCAACTTGAAACAAGCCAAAAATACAGGTTATCAAGTTACTCTAAATAACCCAGATGGTAATCAGAAAAATTTAGGTACTCAAACGACTAATGAATTTGGTACTTTTTCTCTAGAAATTCCTCTGGATAGTAATCAGCCATTGGGTTATTACAATGTGGAGGCGAAAGGAGAAAATGATGTAGAAATTTATGGGCAATTTCGCGTTGCTGAATTTAAACCACCTAATTTTAAAGTAGACCTGAAACTGGATAAAAAAATTGCTTTTCTTGCTGAAGAAATTGGGGTGGAAGCTGAAAGTAATTATTTATTTGGTTCCCCAGTGCAAGGAGCCAAGGCTAAATATTATCTGACTCGCCAAAAAACAGAATTTACTCCTAAAGATTGGCAAGAATTTGATTTTGGTCGTCGATGGTTTTGGCCGGAAAAAGCACCGACTATTCCTAATAATGTGCTGCAAAAAAATGTAGTGCTAGATAATAATGGTGCGAATAATCAAATATTTACAGTCGGGAAAGATTTACCCTACCCAATGACTTATCGAGTAGATGTAGAAGTAACAGATATATCTAATCTTTCTGTAGCTGACACTCAAACATTTACCGCTCTACCAAGTGAGAAGTTAATAGGTTTAAAAAGTAAGTTTGTTGCCGAAGCTAATCAAAAATTCCCGGTAGAAATTATTGTCACCGACTCTGAAGGAAAAGCAGTTTCTGGAGAAAATATTCTGCTGGAATTACAAAAAATGGAATACAGCACTGTCACTCAAGTAGTTGCTGGTAGTCGCAACCCCAGATATCAGGTGGAATACAAAACCGTTGCGACAGAAAACGTCAAAAGCAACAACAAACCCAAAACCGTCAACCTCACCGCCCCCGAATCTGGTAGTTATCGCATTCGTGCCAACTTTGCCAATGCTGAAGATGACATTACTGCCACCGATATTCAGATTTGGGCAACCGGAGCAGAGCGAGTTTATTGGGGAGGTCGCAACGAAAAACGCCTAGAAATCAAACTCGACAAAGACACATACCAAGTAGGGGAAACTGCCACCGCTTTAATTCAGTCGCCCTATCCAGAAGGAGAATTGTATTTTGCCGTCGTTCGCGACAAACCTTTCTATGAAAAAATTACAAAAGTTACAGGTGGCGCACCGGAAATTCAATTTCAAGTGACTGAGGAAATGTTGCCCAATGCTGCGGTGCAAGCGGTATTAGTACGGCAAGGTGAACCACTGGAAAATGTGGAACCTGGAAGCGTCGAAGATTTGATGAAAGTTGGCTTTACTCCATTCAATATCAATTTGGCAGACAAATACTTAAACGTGGAAGTCAAACCCCAACGTCTGGAGGTGCAACCGGGGGCAATGGAAAATGTGGAGTTGACAGTAAAAAATAGTCAAGGAGAAGCAACTAAAGGTCAGTTTACAGTGATGGTTGTGAATGAAGCGGTGTTGCAACTGAGCGGTCATCGACCACCAGATTTAGTTGAGACTGTCTACGCGGAGCAACCAATATCTACCCGTTTCAACGATAACCGCGAGGAAGTAACAATGGCAGAGATGGCATCACCCCTAAGAAAAGGTTGGGGTTTCGGTGGTGGTTTATCCTCTGGTGCTGCGGGCACACGCATCCGCAAAGATTTTCAGTCTTTAGCTTATTACAATGGGTCTGTAATTACGGACGACCGGGGTAAAGCAATGGTAAGTTTTAGGATGCCAGACGATCTAACAACTTGGCGCGTAATGACCGTTGCTACTGATGGAGATTTACATTTTGGTAATGGAGAGGCAACTTTTATTACGACTCAACCTTTAATGTCAAATCCTGTGTTGCCTCAGTTTGCTCGTATCGGCGATAAATTTGAGGGTGGCGTAGCAGTTACCAATAATACTGGCAAAAAAGGCAGTCTCAAAATAGATGGGGAAGTTAGTCAGAATATTTTGTTTGCTGAAAATTCCCAAACTACAGAAACTCTAAAAACAAAAGCAGACTCCGGTACTAACGCTTATCGTTTCCCGATGGAAGCAAAACAACCGGGTGAGGCAAAAGTGCAATTTTCGACCGACCTGAATAACCGCGACACTGATGGGTTTCAAGTTTCTCTACCCGTCCGGTCTTTAGCAGCAAGTGAAAGTGTAGTGGAATCTGGTACTACTAACTCCCAAGTACAAATTCCTCTAAATATTACCGAAAATGTGATGCCAGATGTGGGAGGTCTCGAAATTTCTCTAGCAAGTACATTGATACCAGAAATTACAGCTCCTGCAAAAGCAGTATTGAAAAAAGACCAACTACCATTTCTCGAACCAGTAGCAAGTCAATTAGCGATCGCCTCCAACCTACAAATATTAGGTAAAAAATACAACCAAGCATTTGTAGATTTCAACCCGAAACAACAAGCAAGATTAGCATTAGAAAAATTAGAAACGTTGCAACTGCCAGACGGTGGTTTTGCTTACTATCCAGGGCGAGAAGATTCTAATCCTTACTTGACTCCTTACGCTGCAGAGGCGATCGCTCAAGCAAAAAAAGCATTCCCAAATTTAGTAGATGAGTCAATGTTAAACCGTCTGCGGAGTTACTTAAACGACTTATTAGCAGACCCAGGTAAATATGATTATTGCAGCGAACAACTTTGTCGAAATCAATTCCGCTTAGATGCGTTGATGGCGTTGTCGGAATTAGGCGACACCCGCAATAGCTTTTTGTCAGATATTTATCAACAACGGGAAAAACTGTCGCAGTTAGACCAAATCAAACTAGCGCGTTACCTATCCACGTTCCCCGAATGGCGCCAACAGTCAGAGGAAATGTTTAACGAAATTCAGGAAAGCGTCTATGAAACCGGGCGCAGTGCTACATTAAATTTACCGTCCACCTGGGGATGGATGAATTCAACTACGGCAAGTCAAGCTCAAGCATTGCGACTATTTATTACCCGTGACGCCAAACCAGAAGTATTAGACCGACTATTACAAAGTCTGCTCAACTTACGGCGCGACAGCACCTGGCGCACAACTTATGATAATGCCGAAGCATTGACCGCGTTGGTTACTTATAGCAATACCCAACCCGCTCCACCAGACTTTGTAACAACCGCCAAATTATCTGGCAAACAATTAGATGCAGCTCGTTTTCAAGGTTATGAAAATCCAAATCTATCTCTGAATGTAGCAATGGATGTGTTGCCAAAAGGTGAATCAGATTTAGTCTTGGAAAAATCAGGAGACGGTAAACTGCACTATTTAGTTGAATACAGTTATCGCCTCCCAGGAAACCAACCAGGAAGGTACAACGGTTTGCGAGTAGCGCGGGAAATTCGTGCCGTAGGGACGTTGCATGAAACGTCCGTCTTGCAACGAATGGATATATCTGAAGTGCCATCAACATTAGATGTCAGTGCAGGGCAAGTCTTTGATATTGGAATCGAAATTATTACAGACCGCCCCGTAGACCATGTAGTAATAAGCGACCCACTACCAGCAGGTTTAGAAGCAGTTGACACCAGTTTCCAAACCTCCACTTCCGCCGTCAAAGCAAAAGCTGATAGTTGGCAAATAGGATATCAACAGATATATCGCGATCGGGTCGAAGCTTATGCAGACCGTTTAAACCCAGGAGTGTATACCTTACATTATTTAGTCAGGTCTGTGACTCCCGGAACATTTATTTGGCCAGGAGCAGAAGCACGACTACAATATGCACCCGAAGAATTTGGGCGATCGGCAACGACAACGTTGGTTGTGAAGTAGTTGACCTCTCCCCCAACCCCTCTCCTGCGAGGAGAGGGGAGAATATTTCTTGAAGCAAAATTTGTAGGGTGCGTTAGACGACTAAAATTTAGAATGTGAAAAGTATTTAGCAATTCGTCGTAACGCACCATTGAATATGTGTCGGTCAAGTCCCTTAATTAATGTTATTATTTAAGCTATGCCCGAAATTAAAAAATAGGGCATAGTTTTAAAAAATTAAGTCTTACTAATAGTTATTAATTACAGGTTTAAAAATGGAAAATATAGAATATTCAGGATATTGGTGGTTGCCGTCAGATCCAGATAAAAAAATAGCTGGTACTCTGACATTTACAAATGATGAAGGAATTAAACTTCAACTAATGGATTCATTTCTCCAACTGATAGTAGGCTCATTTACTAGAGAATTGGTATCAACTACTGGAGAATTGAAATCAACTCCTGATGTTCCAATTATTTTAGGATTTGCAGATAGAAATATTATTACTCTTTGTGATTCTACTATTTTTTCAAGTGAATTATATTATTCAAAGTTTGCTTTGATTGGCAGATACTTTACTAAGCCAGATGAACTATTGTTTAATCAAGCTAGAGTAGAGTATAGTTATCTATCTGACTGGGCTGACTTACCTCGTATTAGAGAAGAAACTAAATTACCATATCAGGATAAAGAAGAAGAATTAAGATTTATATATACTCGTCCTGAAACGATTGAAGGAACTACAAAAGATGGAAAATTTTCTCTTGATTATAGTTACTCCAATAAACATTTTGTAAATATTGACTTTAAGCAATTTGCATCATTCATCATTCAACCCAATGAAGAACTTTCATTTAAAAATTTTCACTCTAAATTCATACATCCTCTGAATAATTTTATAACTTTTGCAACTGATAGAACTAACTGCATTACTGAATTAAAACTTTATTCCCGTCACGGTCATCTTCTACACAGAGTAAATAGTCGTGACATTCTAGACGAAATTCCTATAGAAGCTATCTATCAAACTATATACCCTGAAAGAAAAAAAACAGATAAATTACTTATTAAACCTAAGATGCTTTTTTCTTTATCTGATATTAAAATTAAGAGTGATTTTTCCTCAATTCTGGAAAAATGGTTTGATTCTTGGGAAAAATTAGATAGTATTTTTAATTTATTCTTCAGTATCAGATACAAACCAGATATGTACTTAGAAAATAAATTTATTAATCTTGTCCAAGCTGCAGAATCTTATCATCGTCGTCGAATAAACAGACAAATTTTGCCAGATGATGAATATAAAAAGCGTCGAAAAGCAGTTTTAGATAGTCTAGATAGTCTTTCTGATGAGTATAAACAATGGGCAAAAGAAAAACTTCAGCTTAAGAATGATCCAGGCTTAAAACAAAGGTTGATAGATTTAACTGAATTAATACCAGAAGTAACCAATCAATTAATTAATGATAAAGAATCGTTTTCTGCTAAAATTACAGCAACGAGAAACGATTTTGTTCACGATAATAAAACTAAAGATAAAAAATCAGCTAAATTAGAAGAATTACCTGATTTAATAGAATTACTTTCTTTCATTTTGCAAGCTTGCTTTTTGATGGAACTAGGTTTTAATTCAGAGGAATGTCACCAATTACTTAACAGAAATGATCGATATCAAGAGAAAGTCGAGATAATCAGCTCTAAAAGGAGAATAAATTATATGAAAAATGCCCTTGATATAGCCCGCTATTTTTTATGTCGTGTTGACAGAGAAGCAGGGGATACAATCTCTCCTCTAAAACTACAAAAACTTGTATATTATGCACAAGCTTGGAGTTTAGTATTTAGAAATAAACCTCTGTTTTTTCAAGATATTGAAGCCTGGGTTTACGGACATGTTATTCGTGATGTTTGGAATGAATATAAATCTTACAACTATCGAGATATTCCTGCACCAGACGAATTAGAAATAGAATTTGAAAAAGATGAAATAGAAGTTCTTGAGGAAGTATGGAATACTTATGGAGAATTAAGCGCTAGATACCTAAAAGAATTAACACATTCAGAACCTCCTTGGCTAAATGCAAGAAAAGATTTAGAACCTGCTCAACCATCGAATAATATTATTTCTCAAGACGATATGAAAGCTTTCTATTCGGAGATGGTGGAGGCTTAAGTTGAGCAGAAAAAATAGAATAAAAAATCTTCCAGGAAAAAATAAAGGCAGACAAATTCCTGCTCAAGCAACCCCACCATTAGAAAGTAGTACCGACAATGAAAATCCTAGCTTTAGATTTACATACACAGATAAAAATCGTTGGATTTTGTCTGATTGGAATTCCTCAGAAATTAATGACTTAATTCAAGGACTAAAGAAAATAGAAAAATATACCTGGGCGCAGATAAAAACTCACGGTTCCAAAAAACGTGCTTCATCAGTTGGAACAGGTTATAAATTAATTAGTAGTCATCCATCTTTACCAGAAAATATACCGGAAGATATTAAATTGTCAGAAATGAGAATAGATGAAAAAAAGCGAATTTTTTGATTTCGGGTAGATGCAGTTTATTATATAGTTTTGTTTGATAGAGACCATTCTGTTTGCCCTGAATAATTGAACAATTAACATCAAAAAATGACATAATATTTGTATTGGGAAATAATTAATAACCATGCCAAATCTAACAATAAAAGACCTAGAAAAATTAACAACCGAACACCCAGACCATCAAATGGAATTAGTAGGAGGAAAAATTATCGTTATGAGTCCTTCAGGTTTAGAATCAGATGAAATAGCAGCAATGATTATTAATCTATTATTAAACTGGGTTCGACCTCGAAAATTAGGCAGAGTAACAGCTTCCAGTGCAGGTTTTCGTTTACCAAATGCAGATGGAGATGTTCGCGCTCCTGATGCTGCTTTTATTCGTGGCGATCGCCTCCCCCAGACTACGGAAAATTATGCCGAAATATTACCTGACCTAATTTTTGAAGTTAAATCTAAAACTGACTCTGTAACCAAACTTCAAGAAAAAATTCAACAGTTTCTAACTTATGGCACGACTGTAGGAGTATTAGTAGATCCCCGCAGTCGCACAATGGAAGTTTATCGCCTTAATACTGAGAAAATTGTGCTTAGGGATGGAGATGTTTTACAAGTTCCAGAATTGTTACCAGGGTGGGAATTACCTGTCGCTGAGGTCTGGGCACAAGAATTTTAAGATCGGTTACAGCGACCTTAGTTGTGAAATAGTCTGTCAGTTTCAAAACCCAGTTTCTTCAAGAAACCGGGTTGATAGTTTTCTAATTTGAGATTTAGTTCATTTAAAGCTTTAAATACTCCTTTATTTTATCAGTTATAAGTGATAATTGATATTCCCATCCCTGTTTCTTTTTAATAGTTCTTTTTTGTATTGGCAACCAGCATCGATGTTGCCGACCTGGTAATCTATTAAGTTCGTTTTTTATAACTTCATAATTCCTATGTCTACCATGGATAATTTTTACAGAATCCTTCAAAGTAAAAAAGAAAGGAGTCCTTGCATTCCAAGCATGAGATAGAACATACATTTTACAATTAGATTCTAACCAAGCTTCTATAAAAGAAGTTTGATCGTTTTCCTTTCCTACAGTTTTATTAATAATTTTTGATTCATATATTTCTAACCATCTTTGAAAAAACAACTCATTATTCGAGCTTTTTTTAAAAAGAATAACTCCCGTATTATATGTTTCACAAGCAGCTAATACTTTGTTAGTTTTAGGCAATCTGGCTTTATGAGGATCTGTGGGGTCTGGAGCAACAGCCATATCAAAAAAATCTAGAGTTTCAAATATTTCTTGACAATCATCACAGAAATATGTATCTGTATCAATAAACAAAGTTTTTTCGTAGGGAGATCCATGATAAATATGCCTGACTTTATACAACAAACCTTCCTGAAAATGTTTAATATCTGCAGGACGAATAACTACTTCATCAAACAGTGAATTGTTAATGTTTTTATCAGTTACCAGAGTAATATGAGCCTTTGCATTTAGTTTTTTCAGGCTTGTAGCAGAGACAATTGCTTCTTTCATGTACTTGTCTCCAGTAGCAATATAAAGATAACCTATTTCGTGATTATTCATAATTATAACTTAATAAATTGTTGATTGATAATTATCGCTATCTTTTTCATAGTATCAAAATATTTTCCAATTATAATAAATTGGGTAGTCCTCTATATGTAGTGATAATTCAATATAAATGATTATTTCTTGAAATTAATCTATAGGCTTCGATATTCCACAATACTAGGCTAACAAACACTATAATTATTTTAAATCTTTTCCTAATTTTTTTACCAAAGAATTTAGTAATATTTTTCTCTGACGAAATTCGTAGGATACTCTTTCATCAAAAGTAGTAGTAGTTCTTTTGTTGCTATGAGGATATTCTAATTGAGTAGCAGGAACTTGCAAAAAATCACAAATTTCTTTGGTACCAAAACCTTTTTCCATATCTAAAATTAGTAAATCTTTGGGACGAGATTCAAAATACCTCAAGACATCTGTATGAAAATCAGCAAATTTATGTTCTAATATTCTTTTTCTAAATGTCTTAGTTCCTAAGAAAATATGATGATATATATGTACTTTTATAGACCAGTTCCATTTTACCTTTCCGTGTTCAAATAACCATTGCATACTGTCAAGCCATGAATCAAGAGACCTTGTAGTTAATATAAACTTACTATTAGGAAAATTTCTATCTAAATCTTTATATATTAGGGGAATAGGACTATCACCAAAACCTACATATTTATTCAGAAATAGATTATTTAGGTTAAGGTCTAGTTGAAATGGCAAATCCTTGGTTTTCAATCCAATCATGTTCAAAACTAGAAGGGTATAGTTTGTATTTTGAAATATTTCAAATGGAAAATGCTTGGTTGCCAATCCAATCATATTCAAAAATTTACAGAGTGAAGTTGTTCCTGTTCGAGGTAAGCCAATGCAAAATATTTTTTCTTGTACCATGATTATTTTCTCTAACTTTAATGAAAATGATGGTTTCTAATTTAAGTTAAGATATCATTATACATTACGATACAGGTATTACTCAAAGTTAATTTAAAGTTTTATATAAATCATAAAAAAAATTTTAAATTTATATAATAGTTGAAAATCCAGGAGAATAAAACTCATGAAAAATGTCCTTAATATCCCTCGTTACTTCTTATGTAATTTTGACAGAAAAGCATGGTACACAATAAACTTGGTTCATCAGTTGGAACCAGTTAAAATTAATTAGTAGTCATCTACCTTTACCAGAAAATATACCGAAAGACATTAAATTATCAGACAGTTTTAGAGTCAGAAGAAGTAGTAATAAAAATACCAAAGCAGTAAAGTACCATGAAAAAATTTCAACTTGGTTGTCAACTTAATTACACTATTTATCAACCTATGACTATATTATTTAATATTCAAGTAGTTAATAATAAATGTCAAAATATTTTACAAGAAAAACTATATCTTAATCCATCTTTATATAGAGATGAATATATTACTAGCACTGAAAAAAATAGATTTATTCGAGTTAATGCCCTTACTGGAAAAATTGAAATTTCTTATCAAGCAACCGTAAAATTATTTCACTATTATGCCAACAACAATAATATTCCAGAAGTTCCACCTGCTAATTTACCTGTAGAAACAATTCCTTATCTTTATCCTAGTCGTTATTGTCAGTCTGATTTGTTATTTGGTTTAGCCGAATCAGAGTTTGGAAATTTAAACCCTGGTTATTCTAGAGTTATGATGATTTGTGACTGGATTTATGACAAAGTAAAATATTTATCTGGCAGTACAAACTCCCAAACTTCAGCTTTTGATACTGCTAGAGAAAGGACAGGAGTTTGTCGTGATTTTGCTCATTTAGGTATTGCTTTTTGTCGAGCATTAAATATTCCTGCTCGTTTTGTTTCTGCTTATGCTTATAATCTTAATCCTCCAGATTTTCATGCTTGTTTTGAAGCTTATTTAGGTAATCGTTGGTATTTGTTCGACCCGACTAAATTAGTACCACTTACAGGTATTATTAGAATTAGTACAGGTCGGGATGCTACTGATGTTTCTTTTGCAACTTTATTTGGCACATTTGAAATGAATTATCAACATTTATTCGTAGAAGATATTTCTGATTTTAAAGATCATCACAACGTAGAGGATTTTGAGGCGATCGCTATTTATTGAATAATATCATGTCCGCTTGAATAGTTATAAATAAGAAGGGAGGAGTCAGGAGTCGTAGGGGCGTTTTCCTGACGGAATGCTCCGCAAACATGTCGCTCCGCGAAACGGCCGTTAGCTTCGCATAACTATCGTTAACGCCCGTACAGTCCTCAGGAGATTAAGAAATACTCAGAGGGGAAACAAGTAGAATCTAGGCTCCCATCTCCCCACACTTCCCACACTTCCCACACTCCTAATCTATAAGATCCCAAATGGGTTCTATAAGGTGGTAGTAGACCGATACATATTCAATGGTGCGTTACGACAGATTTTTAAATGGCTTTCACAGTCTAAATTTTAGCAGTAAATACGCACCCTACTGGACTGAGACAGCTAAAACTGTGCATTAGTGAGTAGGGGAGTGGGGTCGGAGGTAGGGACGTTGCATGCAACGTCCCTACGGGAGCAAAATTTTTGTTGGGTTACTCCTGCGGAGAAGCAAGCTACGTTCCATGCTTTGCTTTGCTTTGCTTCGCAATGCTAACGCAAACGCAACGCTAAAGCGAACGCAATGCTAACGCAAATGCAATGCTAACGCAAACAACCCAACCTACATCTATTGCACCATTTAAGGTGTATCACTGCACTACAAGTTTTGCTTGGCTATCCAACAATTGAATATTGACAGACTATTACAGACTGCTTAATAGCTTTGAGTCAAGCTGAAAGCTAAATTAAGCTGACTGACTTTCTACCATTTGATTTTCCTGACGTAGATAAGCTTCAATAAATTGATCTAACTCACCATTCATCACATCTGTAATGGCAGTAGTTTCTTTCTGAGTCCGTAAATCTTTAACCATTTGATAAGGATGGAAAACATAGTTACGAATCTGATTTCCCCAAGCTGCTTCTACCATATCACCCCGGATTTCTCCAATTTCTTGAGCGCGTTGCTCTTGAGCAATTATCAGTAACCTAGCTTTGAGTAATGCCAAAGCTTTCTCCTTATTTTGTAACTGACTCCGCTCTTGGGTACAACGCACAGCAAGACCTGTGGGAACATGAACTACTCGCACCGCTGTTTCTACTTTATTCACGTTTTGACCGCCCTTACCACCAGAACGAGAAGTGGTAATTTCCAAATCCTTCTCTGGAATATCCAACTCTACAGACTGATCTAATATAGGCATCACTTCCACACCAGCAAAACTGGTTTGTCGTTTCCCATTAGCATTAAAAGGTGAAATTCTGACTAAGCGATGAGTACCTTTTTCTGCCTTCAAATAACCATAGGCATAACGACCAACAATTTCTAAAGTTGCAGACTTAATACCTGCTTCGTCTCCCTCAGAAATTTCGGCTAACTGCACCTTATATTTATGCTCTTCTCCCCACCGGGTATACATCCGCAGCAACATTTCTGCCCAATCTTGAGCATCTGTACCCCCTGCACCAGCATTAATAGTTACAACTGCTCCATTTTGGTCATACAAACCAGATAATAATTGCTGTAACTCCCATTGATCTAACTCGCGGTTGAGATTAGAAATTGTCACATTCGCTTCTTCCAGCAAAGATTCATCTGTTTCTAGTTCCAATAACTCAACGATCGCCCTAGTATCTTCCAGATTATTTTGCCATTGTTGATATTGCTGGAGATGGGATTTTAGATCGTTAAGTTCTTGCAGAGTATTTTGTGCCGTCGTTTGGTCATCCCAAAATTCTGGTTGAGCAGCAATTTGTTCTAAATCTTCGATTTTTGCTTTAAGTGCGGGAATGTCAAAGATAGTCCTGGGTTGTTCCCAGGCGAGAGGACAAATTTTCTATTTCTCGTTTAATGTCTAATACTTCCATGGCGATCGCCTCCTAATCAAAAAAGTCTTAGTTTGTAGCACAGGCATCTTGCCTGTGAGAAGTCTACCTCATGCTCTTCGGAAATCCTCTGTATCAACATTTAGTAGGGGTGGGTTCCAGTTGAAATTAATCATACCAACATTTGATTAAATGAACCCGCCCCGTCACCCCATCATCTAAAATCGTGTCTACAGGCTGGAAGCCTGTGCTACCAGGGAAGGAAAATACCAAAAGCAGGGGTTTGGTCACCAAACCCCTACCCATCAACTATTTACTGCTATTAATACCTAGTCGCGACCACCACCACTAATCGCAATTATTAGTCGCAGAATAAAGATAAATAGGTTGATATAGGTTAAATACATTGAGAGAGCTGCGGGAATATACTGATCGTCCCTATAAGTACGGGGCAAAATGTAAAAATCTACTACTGCAGCACCAGCAAATAAAAATACACCAATGCCAGAAATAGCTATTTCTAACCAACCTGCTGTATAAATACCAAAAAAGCTACAAATAACTTGGCCGACAACTGCCACTAATAGAGCCATTATGCCGAGGCTAACAGTTTTTGTTAAGGCCATGCCATCTTCTTCAGACAAATTTGAGCCTATTTGACGAGCTGCAATAAAGGTGACACCACAACCCAGGGCAGCAAAACCTACTCCCCCAATACCTACACCTTGGGTACTTAAAGCTACAAATACTAAACCACTCAGAGTATATCCGGATAGCAGGCTATAAGTAGCTAATAAAGGTAGGGCTACATTGTTATTGCCTTTTTCCGCAATTCCACGGGCAACAAAAAATAGGACTAATTCTGCGATGAGGGCTATCCAGAATGTAGTCATAAATATACCTGGGTTAGAAGTTAAGACTCCTAGGCCACCAAATGTACCTACTGCTGTAAGAACTAGGCCCCCCCCTACAAAAGGTAAAGCATTGGCAATGACATTGGGGCCAACTAAGGATTGGCCTTGGGCTTCACGCATTGCTTGACGGAAATTACTGGTATTAGCCATGATAGTTTCTCTTCGTTAATCAAAAAGGATTTCTATATATATATATTGTGACACCTGAGTGGATTTTGTGCCCATACCAGATTACCGACTATTTGTAAATGAGTTTGTACATACTTTGCCATAACTTCATCTTAGCCACAAAAGTCTGCTTTCATTCAGTATAAATCCCTGGGTAACATTACTTGATTTTCCGGTACAATCGGTAGAATTGTGCTTGAAAATCTATATAAATCCTTTTTTCTTCATTTTCCATACATATAGCGTAGGTGTGAGATAGTAATGGGCTTATGAGATAGTAATGGGCTTAATAGTAAATACCTGGTTGAATGTAAAAAAAATTACAGCTTATGCTAAAAATATCTCTGGTGAAACACCATTGAATTGAGTGAAATTCCAGCAGATTTTCTTAAAGATTCGGTAAAGACTTGGAAAAAGACTTGCAATGCTTAAGTAAGGTTAGCTAGTTTATATTCATGAGGGCAAGAGAAGTTCACAAACCGCTAAAACTACGGAGAAGAACTAAAGCTTCTACCTAGAATAACGGGTAAAGAAACTAAGTATTAACCTCATAATTACTGAGTAAAAATCTACATAACTAATTATCATTAGGATTCTTCAAAATGAAAAACCAAATCTTTGCTTCCATCGCTGCTATTCCTTTCGCTGTAGGTGCTTTATTTGCTGGTACTGGCGCTGCTGAAGCTGTTGCAGGTAGCCTTGCCTTTAGTAATGGTGCTGATAATTGGTTTAGTGAAGTAACACCAGGAGTAGGGGATACTTTTGATATCGAGTTTAATCCTTATGATCTTAACTTTGTTACTACCCAAAATGGCTTTTTTCTGCCTGAATTTGATGGTAGCCCCGTCCAAGGTGTAGCAGCTTATGTAGCAGAATTTGAATATGTTAGCTCCAGTGGTTCCGAGTTTACATACGCACTCACCAACGACCTAGTTTTTGCCTATGATAATGGAGTAAGCGTTACTTGGGGAGCTGGTGCTGAGTTTATGGGTATGTTCAACGGTCCGGACTCTATAGAATTTATGCTGGCTGAAGGTCAAGGTATATTGGCAAAAGTTGACGGTATAGAAGAGACTGGTTTCTCAGTTATTGCTGAAACACTTCAATTTTCAGACACTGCGGCGATAGGTGGTGGTACATATAATGCACAAGTCGATCTAGATGTTCGTGTTCCTGAACCAACTGCATTATTTGGTCTTGGTGTAGTTGCGACAGGTTTAGTTGCTAGCCGTCGCAAGAAAAGCTCCTAAGCAAAAATCTGGTGATAGGGTGAGCGATCGCCCATCTCTAACTAATAATACTGAAGATTAGTGAGAGAATAAAAAGTCAAGAAAAAATAGGCGATCGCATTATCCTTGCCTAATGTAGCTCAATCTAGATTTATAGTTATCAGGAATTTTACCATTAACTCTAAATTAGACTTTAGGATCTACTATTTTTGAAAAAAATATTCTATAATCCTAGTTTTAGTAAATTTTGAAAATCATCTAAAATTGGCAGCTTATTATAAACACTTGTTAGCGATCTCCTACCTATGCGATCGTAAACTAACGAAATATTTAGAGAGCGGTTCAGTGAGAACTATATGGCTTTTACCTCAAGGTTTTCAGTTAAACCCGCCCCCACATTTTTTTTAACATTAATTAGTAGGGACGTTCCATGGAGCGTCCCTACTGGCTTTTATTCATGGCGATGTGATTCATCAATTCTAGTAGGGGCGGGTTTTACCTAGAATTTTCATCCTTACTCCAAGATTTAGATAAACCCGCCCTAATGATAAACAAACCCAATATTTAGGGGGCGGGTTTTGCTCACTAATTGCACTTAGATTCAGCTTTCCTGTTAAACCCGCCCCTACAATTTTTTTAACCCTGGGTTTTTTTTAACGTTATAGAATTTTTATTCCACTTCAGGAATTACTTTTGGCGTAGCACATTCTATAAAATTAGTGATTAAACATACACTCGGACTTATGCTTGTACCACGCAAGTTAACTCCTTCTAAATTAGCTCCACTGAGATTAGCAAGAGCGATATTTGTTTCCATTAATTTTGCTTTAGTCAGGTTAGCATTAGAAAAATCTGCATCTTTCAAATTTGCTTGATGCAGATTAGCATTGAAAAGATTAGATTCACTCAAATCTGCATTTTCTAAGTTAGCTCGAAACCAATATGATTGACGTAAATTTGCATTAGATAAATTAGCTCCACTAGCAAGAGATTCAATCAAATTTGCTTGAAATAGATTAGCATTTTCTAAATTTGCTTTTGTCAGATAAGCTCTAGATAAATTAGCATGACCTAAATAAGCATCTGTTAAATCTGCACCTCGAAGATCCGCATCATTCATTGTTGCTTTCTGGAGGTTAGCATTAGAAAGATTGGCATCAGCAAGAATAGTCACTGCTAGGTTAGCTCCAGACAAATTTGCTCCTTCGAGATTTGCTCCTGCTAGGTCAGCTCCAATCAAGTTAGCATTAGATAAGTTGGCTCTACTGAGGTCACATCCTGGACATTCATTAGTTTCTAATAGTCTTCTGATAGCTGCTCGGTTGGCTGCTTTTGCTGAGTTTATCCAGCAAATTTGGGAGAAAATAATGATAATTGCCAATATTGTTAGTTTCATATTTAGTATTTGAGGTAATAAGGAACAAAAAATATATCTCAGTAGTAAATATACAAATAATTTTGGGCGTTGCTGAATTAAGGGATGAATATTAAGTGGGGTGGGACAGGCATCCTGCCTGTTCCTGCCTGTCCGAAAATATCAGGAACGGGCAAGATGCCCATTCCACAAAACTATTAAAATCATCCCCCATTTATGCAAAGCCCAGTTATTAGTTATAGCAGGGAACAGGGAAAAGTTGGAAAAACATTGATAATTAGAGATAGTTTTCATTATCAATTATCCATTATCAATTATCAATTATTTAGTTGTCATAGTATAACTACCATCCCAATCATTTGGTGGTGGAGTTTTTATATAGTCAAGCGATCGCTCAATATGTATAGCAACTGCTTCATCTTCTGGTCTGATTTTTTGTGCTGTCTCAAAATAATTAATTGCCTCGGCAAATTTCTTTTCTGTATAAGCTTGTCTAGCTTTAATATAAAGTTCTAAAAACTCTTCTGTTTCCAGGTCAATAGGTTGAGAAATTGCACCAATTAATTCATATATACTCACAGCTTTTTGTTTACCTTTAACTTTAACTTTATCTAACTCTCTGACCAAAATTTGATCTCTACAAAGTTCATAAGTAAACTCACTCAAAATAATATCACAACCATATTGTTTAGTAATTGATTCTAGACGGGAACTCAAATTTACACCATCACCAATTACTGTATAATCCATTCTTTTTTGGGAACCAATATTACCAGAAACTACTTCTCCTGAACTAATACCAATACCTATTTTAAATTGTGTTTCATCAGGACGAGATAAATTAAATTCCCGGAGACGATGACGCATATCTAAAGCAGTTTTTACAGCCATCAAAGCATGATTTTCTAAAGCTAATGGTGCGCCAAAAACTGCCATTAAAGCATCCCCAATAAATTTATCTAGAGTTCCTTCATGGTCAAATACTGCCTCTACCATTGTCTCAAAATATTGATTCAAAAGTTTAACTACTTCAGACGCTTCTAGATTTTCTGTAATAGTTGTATAACCTCTAATATCAGAAAATAAAATAGTTACTTCTTTACGTTCTCCTTCAAGTAAAGCATCTTCACCTAATGCCATTACTTGTTCTGCTACCCCTGGTGTCATGTAGCGATACATAGCATTTTTCATGCGTTTTTCTTGACTAATATCTTCTAAAACTACTAACCCTCCACGCACGCCACCTTCAGGATTTGTCAATGGATTAACTGTTAAATTCACACTCCGTTCAAAGACTTGATCTATTTCTGATATATCTATTGATTTACTAATATTTTTGTGATTTTTGTGATTATTTTGAATCTGATTTTCCTGGATATTTGTTGATATGTTTTCTCCCCAAGGAAAATAAATATTGGGATTTTTTAGGTCTGGAACTGCTAAGATGTGGATTAGTTCTTCTTCCTCTTCCTGCTCTTTGTTAATAAATGAACCTACTCGTAAATTTTGTTCTGGAACATATTGTCTAGTACCATTATTTAGACTGTCTTCTACCCGGAACTTTAGGTTTTCAATTGGTATAACTTCCCATAGATATTTACCAACCAGTTTTTCCTCCCAAATTTGCCCACTTGTTTTACCTTTAACTTCATGTCTAATAGGGCAACCCAACATTTCTAAAGCTGCTTCATTAATAGTCACAATTCTACCTTGCATATCTGTAGAAATTACAACATCAGACAAACTTTGTAGAATATCTTTCTGATATTGTTTTTCTACTAAAACATTTTCAAACAATTGAGAATTTTGGAGAGCAATACCTGCTTGAGCATTAAAAGCTAATAAAAATTGTTCATCTGAAGCAGTAAAACTACCTTGATTCTTATTAATTAATTGAGTTACCCCAATTAATTCACCTTTAGCATTGTACACAGGCATACACAGAATATTTCTTGTTTTATAACCTGTTTTTTGGTCTGTACTAGGGTCAAAACGAGGATCTATATAAGCATCAGGAATATTCAGAGTTTGTCCCGTAGAAGCAACATAACCAGCTATACCACGATTTGCTGGAATTCTAATTTCCACCATTTCTTTTCTATCCGCTGTTGCTACCTTAGTCCAAAGTTCATTTGTCTCTTTACTAAGTAAAAACAATGTGCTACGGTCTGCCTGCATTAGATTACGGGCTTGGTCCATTACAGCTCTTAAAGTTGTTTCCAAGTCTAGACTTTGACCTAAAGTTGTGGTAGCCTTAAGTAGTGCCGATACTCCTCGTTGATTCCGAGCTGCAACATAAAAAGATTGACAACTTTCGAGAATAATCCCCATTGAATCAGCAAAAGAGCGGAATAGTTGCTCATCTTCTTCATTGAAGTGGACATCATCTGCTTTATTCAGTAGTCGTACCACTGCTACTGGTTGGTGAGAGTTAGTGGTACTAAAAATTGGCATACAAAGAATAGTACGGGTATCATAACCTGGAGGTTGGTCTACCTCTTCATTAAATAGTGGGTGACTCTTAGCATCGGCAATGTTTAGTGCTTCTCCTGTAGTAGCTACATGACCTAAAATACCTACATTAATTGGTAAGTTGCACTCTTGAGATATACCTGTGTTTTCAACTATTGTTTTGTACCAAAGTTGTTTTTTTTCTTGGTTAACCAAGAAAATACTTGTTTGATCTGCTTTCAGGACTTGACCAATTTTTACAGTAAAGGCATCTAATAGTTGTTCTAGTAGAGTTTCAACACCTTCATTATTAATTAAGTCTATAGCCCGGAGATATTGATGAAACTCTGCAGTAATAAAGTCCAGCAGACAAACAAACTCTCCTACTGGCAAATCCTTGACACGACTTGCCAGTAGACCCATACTATTAACTTGAGTCAATGTTGCGAGTATACTGCCTGCAGCATTAGAGAATGTCATTTCGACTTCTTTTTGTTAAAGTTAAATGGCTCCAACTTAAGTTTATTTTGCTTTGCTTAAATTTTTCAACCTAAAGTAGTACACTGACACACCTTAAATAGTGCATTAGATTGAATTCAAAAGTCAAAAGTCAAAAGTCAAAAGTAAGAATTTTCCAGTTAAAATCTATTGCACAGTTTTAGCTGTGTCAGTCCAGTAGCATGGTTAGTTTAGCAAAAAAAAAGGTTTAAAACCTTTTTTTTTATATTTTTAAGCTGCTGACAACATGGAATAGGATGAGATAATTTTTTTATAATAGTTTCTTAATTGTTGAGTCGCTGCTGACCATCCCCAACGTTCGGCTTCAGCTCTGGCATTTTTTCGTAGACTTTCTCGTTCTTCTGAGCGGGCTAAAAGGTTTTGAGTTGCTGTAATGGCTCCTTTTTCATCACCCGGATCGAATAGATAACCATTTATTCCATCTGTAACAATATCAGGAATGCCTCCTGAATTGGCAGCTACTACTGGGGTACCGGCGGCCATTGCTTCTAAAAGTACCAGTCCTAAAGTTTCGGTACGAGAAGGAAATATAAAAGCATCCGCAGAAGCATAAGCAGAGGCCAATTCTTGACCACGCAAATATCCCACAAAGTGAGTAGGAGTATTGGCAAAATGTTCTTCTAGGGTTTGTCTGTTAGGGCCATCACCTACCAGGGCTAGGTAAGCATTAGGGATGGCTTCCAGGATGGGTTTAATACGCTCAATTTCTTTTTCTGCACCTAAACGGCCAACATATAGCAATATTGTACTATCGGGGTTTCCTTGACTGAGGCGATCGCGCATTTCCCGACTTGCATGGTGGGGTTGAAATAATTCTGTATCTACTCCCCGCTGCCATAAGTCCACTCGTTCAATGCCGTGGTTCCTTAGTTCTTCTACCATTGCTGTAGAGGTACAAAGATTTAGGTCTGCTTGGTTATGGCCTGATTTAAGTAATTCCCAAAGTAAGCCTTCGAGCATTCCTAAACCATAGTGATGTAGGTATTGAGGCAGGTGAGTATGATAAGATGCCACGAGTGGAATGTTCAGTTTTTTCGCATAGTATAGGCCACCTAAACCTAATACCGCAGGGTTGGCGACGTGAATTATATCTGGCTGAAATTTTTCTAGCTCGTCTCCAATGGTGGGAGTTGGTATTGCTAATTTTAATTCTGGGTATAGGGGTAGAGGAAAACCGTCAATGCCACAAATTTTTGATCCTTTATATTCTGTAAGTCCTCCTTCTGGAGAAAATATTAGCACTTGGTCGCCTGCACGTTGTAGATGTTCAACAGTGTGACATAGACGGGTAACTATACCATCTATTTTTGGTAGAAAGGTTTCGGTAAAAAGGGCTATCTTCATAAATTAATAAATATAAATTTATTAGCTGAAAAAATATTAGCAAGAATCTTGATTTATATAGTAATAAATTTAAGTAGAATGTGATAAATTTTTTGTGTTGCGTATCTCAATTTATAAATTAGCTCAAAACTCAGTTATATAAGTAACTTAAGACTTTTTGTGCCTGAAATAATCTAACGTCTTTCTTTCTGACTTGCTATACTTATTACCTATTTGATTTATCTACAATATTGATAATCCTAGTTTGTATATTATCTCAGGATTATTTACTGGATAAACATCTTCTTTTGGTGTAATTAAGTTAATCCATTTACTTGATTCTCTATTACTGCGCTGCTGTCGTACAAATTCTGTAATATATTCTATTTTGATAATCCAATCTCGGCTATAATTATTTAGAGTTTCACCACGCAGTCCTAATTGAATTGCTCGTCGTTCCAATCTACCACCCATGGGGTTATGGTCTGGGTCCCATTGTAGTCTAACAAGCGATCGCTTTAAAGTTTCTTTCCATTCTTCTTGAGAATTATAAATAGTTGGAATAAATTTTGAATCTACCGCATTAGCTAAAATTTCATCAAATGCTGTACGTTTGATAGTTACAGCGAGAATGATTTCTTGCCCTGTTTTTGTTCCCCATCCAGAACGATATATGATCCACAAAAAGTTAGGTTTAATCCAACTCATTCTACTCAGGCTAAATTCACCACCAAAATCACCTTTTAAGGCTGCAAAACGACCTATTTTTGGTTTATATGCTTGATAGACAACTATAGAATTTTCATCAAATTGCGCTAATATATGTTTACCTTTTTCTGGCCAATTACTAACTTGAGTTAAGTAGTTTTCGGTGACTAACTGCATATAACTAAGTCTTAATCTTAAGGTAATTTTATATCTTAGTTTCTGCATTAGAAAAGGTAATAAATAAATCTCTTACCTCTTGCTTTAAGAGTAAGCATTCAGCAGTCAGCTATATTACTTTTAAAGAAGGGAAAAGTAATTGGGAGATTTCCAAATGGTAGAAGTTAAATGAATACTTGCTTCATTTTTAAAACCTTGCCATTAAAAGCAAGGTCTATCAAAAGCTGTTTGCGCAGCATTCCCTAGGAAGAGCTGACCCGTAATAGCTGAATGCTTACCTTTAATATGTAGATAAAACTCAGGTTTAAACTATTATAAAATTGATTATATCAAATTCCAACCACAAGTAAAATTACTACATATACTGAATATAAATTTCTTAAAAAAGATATATTTTTTATTCAGTTTTAGATGTTACTGTACTTGTACAGAATCTAATTCTTTATTGGTTTCCTTAGTTTTGGATACTATTGTATTTTGTGCAGAAT
This sequence comes from Dapis hubbardiae BLCC-M172, assembly GCF_050016015.1. Lineage (NCBI taxonomy): Bacteria > Bacillati > Cyanobacteriota > Cyanophyceae > Oscillatoriales > Microcoleaceae > Dapis > Dapis hubbardiae. The sequence continues at coordinate 3,181 of NZ_JBNHEQ010000016.1, read as the reverse complement.
CTGATTGTTTAGTTTTTTCTCTATGCCAAGATACTTTAGGTAAAATCTGATTTTTATCCACTCTTTCTTGATACTTAATCGCAAAATTTAGCAAAGAGTCTAATAGAGAATCAGATAGAAAATGAGGTTTTAAACCAAGGTCTAGTAGATTTGTATTTTTAGCATTAAAATAATGCTGCTCTAATTCTACTCTAGGATTATCCAAGTGATTAATCTGTACATCTAAACCCATAGTTTTGCCCGCTGTTTTTACCATTTCTGCTAGTTTTTGAACACTGAACATTTCTGTAAATTGGTTAAACACTCGGAACTTACCTGGTTCAGCGGGATTAGCGATCGCTAGTTCCATGCAACGGACAGTATCTCTAATATCTAAGAAGGCACGAGTTTGTCCACCTGATCCATAAACAGTTAGTGGGTGGCCAATTGCTGCTTGAATACAAAATCTATTGAGGGCTGTACCAAAAACTCCATCATAGTCCAGACGGTTAATCAAAAGTTCGTCTTTGATAATTTCATCATCTAAAAGACCAGTTAGAGCAACACCATATACCACACCTTGATTGAGGTCTGTAGCACGGAGGCCCCATATTTTGCAGGCAAAGTGAATATTGTGGCTATCGTGAACCTTACTTAAATGATAGAAAGACCCTGGTTGTTTCGGATAAGGCAGAGTATCCTTACGTCCGTTATGTTCAATAGTAATATAGCCTTCTTCGATATCTATATTAGGAGTACCATATTCTCCCATCGTTCCCAATTTAACCAAGTGGGCATCTGGAAAATCCTCTTTCATCGCATAGAGAATATTGAGAGTACCAACAACATTATTAACCTGGGTCATAACAGCGTGTTCTCGGTCAATCATAGAAAATGGAGCAGCACGCTGTTCACCAAAGTGGACTATAGATTCTGGTTCAAACTGACGTAGTGTTTTACTAAGGAAGTCGTAGTTGGTGATGTCTCCTATATATAGGTCAATTTTTTTGCCTGTTAGGTCTTTCCAACGTTGGATACGTTTTTGGATAGGGGCAATAGGTGTGAGTGTTTCCACTTGAATTTCCATATCCCAGTGCCGCCGAACCATACTATCTAGGATACCTACTTCATAACCCTTACTAGAAAGATAAAGAGCGGTTGCCCAACCGCAGTAGCCATCGCCACCAATTACTAGGACTTTCATAAATTTACTTTGAATCTTGCTTACTGATATTCGGTTAATGTACCAGGTCTTGGCAATTTTTGACACTCTCTGGTTAAATCAAAGGTTTGTTGCGTACCGAAAGTCCAACCTTAGACCAGGGAAGGTGTCGCATAATTCCACAAGAAAGACATTTAACATGATGTTATTGATTTGCTGAGGCCAAATTAAAGGTTTCATGTCACGCCAGCAAAGAGTCTGAAAATCAAATTGCGAAATTATTTCCTTTCAGATTCAATGGGTAAATCTATGATATGCTTTTTATTTCTAAATGCCTCATGCTCCTAATTTCAACAATATTTTTATACCTATTTTCCAAAAAATCTTTCTACTAAAATTATTATGTGAAACTATAACTTAGAGATTTGTACTTATCAGCTCCAACTATCACTAGCAAAAAACTTAACGTAGCAAAATTTTATGAAATTCGTCTGACAACTTGTGGGTAAGATATACCAACCGATGACAGGGAAATGTCGAATTGTAACTTGATCGGCAAAGGTAGTCCAACAGATAAATTCAAAAAGTCCAGCGATCGCTCCCCATACCTGTTTATCTATGTTCAGGCTCACATTCTGTGTCATGGCTAATAAATTTCTGTTCATCTATCTCAAAGTGACTGTTTAGATAGGTAGTTTTCTCTTTCTGGACTACGGTACAAGCTTTTCCTGGTTCTACCTCACCTCTAAAACTATTACCAGTCCATTTTTTAATAAAAGTACAGCCTGGTAATTTTTTAATTTGTTATTTTTTGAGGTTTTCTAGGCGTTGGGGGTTGCGGGCACCTCCATAAAATTCTTCTTCTTCAATGGCGTAGTTTTCAATATCTATATGTTTTTTTGAAGAGAATAATTTCAGTTTATTGAGGGTAATTTCATCAGCTTGCTCTAGATCAAGGGTAAGTCCATTGAGCAGTTGATATGCAAGTGGACGCATATAGACGCGAATATGGGCAAAAAAAAGGGGTGGGCGATCAAAAGCTTATTCTTGGTTACTGAAGTCAGGAGCTAACCAACGTGCCAAGGTAGCCAAAGTAGTAATGTCTATTGAGTAGGTCATTTTGATTGAGTGTAAATTTAGGATTTCAAGTTCAAAATAAAATTTTAAATTAATTAGTTAAATGTATTGATTTTTTCAGGAGGGAACTTTATAAAAAATCAAACGTCTTTATATTTATTTTTCAGTTTTTTGCTACTTAAATGTTTTTTGAACCGTTATTTTTTGTCATATCTTTAAGTTTTGTATTTTGCATTTTTTTATATAAAGAAAAGTTAAGAATATTTGATGGAATTTATGTGGATAGTAAGTAAACTATTTGGACTAAGAGTAATTATAATCCAGAATGGGATTTGATGGTTTGGTATTCAGGAAACTACTATTAAAAATGGGTTTTAGAGCAAAATTAGTTTTTAAGTTTTTGAATATGGCATCTATTTCAATCTCAGTTAAGTATGAAGAATTTAAAGGTTTTGCTTCATAAAAAATTTAGGTTTATAGAGAGAAAGTATTTGGCCAGTTAAACATTTTTTAACTCATTAGATTTGCCTAGTTTTTTGATAGCTAGATCACAAAATTTTTATTCTCAAAAGTGAAATTCTCACTTATAATCTGGGAAAAATTACTTTCTTGAGAAAGAAATGGATTTAAATTTTTTAGAATCATCTCAAATTTCTCCGTTATTACCAGATTTAACATCAGCGTTTCCTGCAACTCTTGATACTTTGGTACCAACTGGACAACCAGCACAAATACCAGGCGTTGAGTTCGTTCCTGGGCCAGACGTTCCCGTTACTCAATTGGTTGAGGTTCCATTACCCATAATACCTGGTCCTCCCGGTGCAACTGGTCCTGTGGGTCCTGCGGGTTCTCCTGGAGCTACTGGTCCCGTAGGTCCTGTGGGTCCTGCGGGTTCTCCTGGAGCTCCTGGTCCTGTAGGTCCCATTGGTCCTGAAGGTCCTGTAGGTGCAACTGGTGCCCCTG
>NZ_JBNHEQ010000015.1:0-76241 GCF_050016015.1 Dapis hubbardiae BLCC-M172 | reverse complement strand
TGATAGCTACCAAAACCATAGCTATGGTTTTGTTAGTTTTGATTAGTGAATTGAACTCTAAACATCGATCAATTCTAATCGTTCCCAAGTTTGGGGACCAACAATTCCATCCACAGTTAAACCAGAGGATTTTTGGAAATTCTTCACAGCTTCTTCTGTTGCTACACCAAATATTCCATCAACTACCAAGGAAGCAGATCTAATGCCATTTAACCGTCTTTGTAGATATTTTACATCTTCTCCAGTGCTACCAAAATACAGAGTAGTGCGGACAATTTTCCCTGTATCTATTAATCCCCAAGTGTTGGGACCCACAATTCCATCCGCAGTTAAACCATATCGTTTTTGAAAAGCTATGACAGCTTCCTTTGTAAGATTACCAAATATTCCATCAACGACTAAGCTATTATTAGCAACAGTGGCATTCAAAACTGTTTGTAAATATTTCACATCTTCACCAGTGCTATCAAGGGATATAGTAGGACGAGTAGTAGTTGTTTGAGTTGCAGTAAACATAATTTTCTCCTTGTTTTTTGAATTGAGCAGGAATTAGGCATTAACGCTATATATAGAGTATTAATTGGTCATTTTTCCAGGTAAGCCCACTATATTTAGTTCTGCCCTGTAAGTCCTGCTCTATATTTTTATTATCAGTGCAATCCTGGATGAATAGTAAAATGTGCATAAGCTATCACAATTAACTTTTTATTGTGGGTGGACGTGCATTTTCTTACACATTAGTGATCACAATTAACTTTTTATTGTGGGTGGACGTGCATTTTCTTACATATTGATTAGCAGTCAGCAGTGAGACATTCTGCCATTACAGCAGTTTTGGAACGTAATGGTGGGAATATTAGGAAAGCCCAAAGTTTTAGCCGTCATGCTGACCCCAAGACCTTGATGGTGTACGATGATAATCTCCAGCAGCCACAAGCTGAAATGTCCGATTTATTAGAGTTTTAGATGAAATATAAAATTACTTATTCTGCTGATTTCCGTTCTGGGCTGGACATTAAAACTGAATGATAACAAAGCTTTCAGGAGATGTAGCCTGATTTTACACGAACCCGTGCCCCGACTCGTAGTATTATGGTACTTGAAGCATTGTTCGGAAAAGCGAGGAATTATGAACCCTGATACAGAGAAACTGATGCAGCAATTAGAACAGCCATACGAAGGGGCTGAAGAGATCCAGCAGATGGTGGATATAAGCTTGCTGCTGAGTTAAAAGTGGAAATGCCAAACTCAGAGCGTAAAACATCGGAGCAGGTCGTTGCTCAAGCCCATCAACTCTGTCCGTACTCAAAAGCGATTGCTGGTAATATTGACGTGAAAGTGGCGGTAGTTTAATTCTTGAGTTTTGAAGGTACTTTAACTGCTGTAGGTCTTGCTGCTAATGAGCCATAGACAAGATATGTAGAAAATAGGAAATAATATCAAGCTTTATTGCAGCGAACGCGAACAAAAAAAATAGCCCCTAAGTATATAGGGGCAACCCAACAAAACACACACAAACACATACAATAAATAAAAATAGAAGCTAGTTGATGCTTTTCTTTTTTTTGAGATTTAATCATCTTTACCCCATTTAGGTTGCCATTCTGTAATGCACTACCTAAATAACTAAATTTGATATTACTCCTCATTGTCTGAATTAAAATATTGATTACAGCTTTTAGTAAGCTTTCGGTCTTCTTCAGAGAACTTCTGACAAAAATTCTCACTGTATATAGCTGCTTTCCAGTTATAGGCTCTCTTGACTTGTTCAGGGGTTAAGCCTTCAACATTTCTTAGGTCAGTTTTATTTAAGTTAGCACATTTTAGATTTTTCCGATCGTTAAATTTTTCTGTTTCTGTGCAATTAGCATCACCAAATATAGCACCAGTTAAATTTGCTCCTGTTAGATTCGCACTACCTAATTTTGCTCCTTTAAATTCAGAAGCAATGAGGTCAGCTCCACTCAAGTTAGCATGATACAATACAGCTTCATTGAATGTAGCTTTAGCCAGTTTAGCTGAATGTTCTGTTCCTGTTTTTAAATCCAATCCAGTTAAATCTGCATTACTTAGATTCACTTGATTCAATGAAGTATTTAACTTATTCAGATTTTCAATTGCCTTTATTCTTCCCAAATTTTGTTTTTTTCCTTCATGTTTAATAATAATATTCCATCCTTTGTCGATTACATCCATTTCTAGTTGATTATTCTGCATTTCTAATTGCTTATTCTGGATTTCTAATTGTTGTGTATATTGTTCTCTTTCCTCCTTTCCTTCATCATAAGCAAATTTTAATCCCCACAGAGGAACTATCATTCCCACCATGATAGAAAAAAATCCTATATGACTTTCAAAATTTTTAAAATTAAGAAAAATAGGAGTCTGAATAAAATTCCAAGTATCAATAAAATTATACTTCCAGCCTTGATAAAACTCTAGTATTGTTTTTTGCAGAAAATTACTATTTTGAAATTTTGTAGATTTTCTTAAATCTTGTAAATACTTGTCATAACAATAAGCCTTAAAAAGATTAGATAAATCTTCTCCTGGTATATCTATTTCTTTTGATAACTTACATAATTCGTATCTAAAAAGAAATGAATTTGTTTGCTTTTTTTGATAGAATTTTTCAAAGAATCCCAAAACTTTATTGTTGAATTCAGGTTTTTCTAATATCTTTTCTACATTATCTAGTGAATTATCTAAACTTTGTGATAAATTTACTTTGCGACCTGTTAGATTTTGAGTCATAACTAATTTAACATCCTTCATTAAATGTTTGAAATGAGAGCCATAAGCAGACAAAAGTAACCACAGTTTATATTACGATTCAATCATCTCTAAGATTTTAGGTTTTAGCTGTGAGAAAAATCCTGAAACTCCGTGATAACCCGGTTGTTATATTGTGACTGCTAAGTTTAAACAGAGTGATATATCTCACATTAATCTGAAACCACTTTGCTTGGCAGACCTCAAGAGTACCCCCTAACTCTATAGTGGTAAAGAAACACACAGAACACATAAAGTATTAATTCTCTAGCATTAGCCCAGATTCACACAACAAAGCTCAACAAAGCCATTATTCTGCTCAAAAATAAACTCACTGTAATCAGCCAAGTAATCAAGTCCTACTAAATTTAGCCAAATCTCTAAACTTAACCAGACTGTTATTCTGACTAATAAAGTTTTCCATCTAACTTGCATGAGAGTATTCTCCTCAAATCTCATCTGTCTGAATAACTGAATTCCTCAGTGGGAGCATTGAACTCCCACACTTGGATAATACAACCTAAAAATCCTTAATCTCTAATCATATTGCTCATCAGAGCATACCAAGTTAAAGAACCGACAATGCCATCAACTTCTAAGCGGCTATTTTTTTGGAATTCCTTGACAACTGCTTCAGTGTTGGAACCAAAAATACCATCTCCAACTAGAGAATAGCCCATTTCATTTAGGATAATTTGCAGACGTTCAACATCATCACCCCTGCTACCCCGACCGATAGTAGGAGGCAGTAAAGCTTCCCAAGTTTGAGAACCAACAACACCATCCACTGTTAAATTTCGGTCTTTTTGGAACTGCTTAACTGCGGCGTCAGTGCTAACACCAAAGATACCATCTGCCACTAAAGAACCATAGCCAGCATCATTGAGAAGACGTTGGACTAAAGTCACATCAGAACCGTTGCTTCCGTTGCGTAAAACTGGTAAAGAAAAAGAACTTGAAACACTTAAAGTCATTGTTAATTCTCCTGTATTAGGATAGATGAGTATGAGAAATTAAATTGATTTGGTCAGTCACCCCTGGACTAAAATCCAAGAGTTTGTACATTCTTGTTGCGCTCGCTCCCAGGAAACAAGCCAACACCTGAACAGCTTAAAATATCCTTTGTCTATATTATCGGTCAGGGTTAAAGTTCTGACTGCCACGCTCTCGCTCTCAATAACATTCCTGGGAATACTATCGCTACTTCCATGGAGAACGAACCGGAAGTCTAAACACGCTCGCGTGGGTTAAGCCAGTACTTTCTCAAAATCGTTAATGTGTAATCATAATGCTCATCAGAGCATACCAAGTTAAAGAACCGACAATGCCATCAACTTCTAAGCGGCTATTTTTTTGGAATTCCTTGACAACTGCTTCAGTGTTGGAACCAAAAATACCATCTCCAACTAGAGAATAGCCCATTTCATTTAGGATAATTTGCAGACGTTCAACATCATCACCCCTGCTACCCCGACCGATAGTAGGAGGCAGTAAAGCTTCCCAAGTTTGAGAACCAACAACACCATCCACTGTTAAATTTCGGTCTTTTTGGAACTGCTTAACTGCGGCGTCAGTGCTAACACCAAAGATACCATCTGCCACTAAAGAACCATAGCCAGCATCATTGAGAAGACGTTGGACTAAAGTCACATCAGAACCGTTGCTTCCGTTGCGTAAAACTGGTAAAGAAAAAGAACTTGAAACACTTAAAGTCATTGTTAATTCTCCTGTATTAGGATAGATGAGTATGAGAAATTAGATCGATTTGGTCACTCACCCCTGGAGTAAACTCCAAGAGTTTGTACATTCTTGTTGCAGTCATATCTAGAGATGTAGCAACAAGAGTGTTTAAGTTTTAACTAGCTATCAGCTATCAGCTATCCTCCTAGGTCGTAACTGCGTTAACAGCTTTCAGCTAAAAATCCGAGGGGAGGGAGTCCCCCACTATATTTTTTGAAAATTAGTGGTGTGTGTTAATGGGGTCTCAATCCCCCATTATACACGCCAGGAAAGCTGTTAGCTGAACGCTGACTGCTGAGTGCTACTTCAATAGGTGTATTTGAAGATAGCATCACCTAACGCTTTCCAGGTTTGGGGACCTACCACTCCATCGACTGTAATCTCAGGCGATGGAAAAGGAAAAGTAGCGTTATAATTTTCCTGAAACTCAGTTACTATTTGTTGGCATTGACTATCGTAGTTGGCATCAAATCTCACGTTAGTTGTAATCAGAGATGGTCTACTTGGTTGCATACCAAACCAATAGATTGAGGATAACAATTGTTCAAGAAACCGAACACTATCTCCACTATCTCCTTCTTTTAATACTGGCAAGCTTGATACAGTCATTGTTGATACAGTCATTTGAGAAAATTCCTTAGTTTAGTTGAAGATGATTGTAGCAATCAGTAATCAGTTTTCAAGTCGTATAATGAGGATTTTCACCCCCGAATTTTAGCTGAAGACTGAATGCTGGTCAAAAAATGGTTTGTTGATAGCTACCAAAACCATAGCTATGGTTTTGTTAGTTTTGATTAGTGAATTGAATCCTCAAGATCGATCAATTCTAATTTTGCCCAACTTTGGGGACCAACAATTCCATCCACAGTTAAACCATAGTATTTTTGGAATTTCTTCACAGCTTCTTCTGTTGCTACACCAAATATTCCATCAACTACTAAAGAACCAAATCCAGCAGCATTTAACCATTTTTGTAGATATTCTACATCTTCTCCAGTGCTACCAAAATACAGAGTAGGGCGGGCAATTTTCCCTGTATCTATTAATCCCCAAGTTTGGGGACCCACAATTCCATCCGCAGTTAAACCAGAGGATTTTTGAAAAGCTATGACAGCTTCTTGTGTTGCTACACCAAATATTCCATCAACTACTAAGCTATTATTAGCAACAATGGTATTCAAAACTGTTTGTAAATATTTCACATCTTCACCAGTGCTACCAAGGGATATAGTAGGACGAGTAGTAGTTGTTTGAGTTCCAGCAAGCATAATTTTCTCCTTGTTTTTTGAATTGAGCAGGACTTGGGCATTGACTCTATATATAGAGTATTAATTGGTCACTATTCCAAATAAGCTACTATATTTAGTGCTGTTGTGTAAGTCCTGCTCTATATTTTTATCATCTCCTAGTTTTTGGGGAAGTGGGAAAATGTGCATGAGTTATCACAATTAACTTTTTATTGTGGGTGGACGTGAATTTTCTTACACATTAGTTATCACAATTAACTTTTTATTGTGGGTGGACGTGAATTTTCTTACACATTGATGAGCAGTTAGGGGTCACATTCTGCCATAACAATAGTTTTGTGAGGAGATATGGTTTAATATTTGAACTTTCACCTATTTAAAAAGAATCAATCCTTTAATTCGACTTTACCTGGTGCAAATTTTCTAGACTCGAAAAACTTGAATGGAAAAGGTTTAAAAGTTATCATTGCTAATGATGCTAACCTTGAGGGGCAAGCAAAGAATGTTGCCAATACAATAGTCAAACGGTCAGAAATTCTAGGTGTTATTGGTCATTGGGCCAGTGAGATGACGATGGCAACTGTAGATATATATAACCCCTGAAGGGATCTATTTAAAATTATAGATTGATAGTAGGGGAGTAGGGGAGTGGGGGTAGGGACGTTGCATAAGGGCGTCCGTATGGGAGTGTGGAGAGATGGGGAGATGGGGAGATGGGGTGTATTAGATATTTCCCACTCATCCAATCATAAAATCAATTATTACCCATTTTTTATCAATTAATTCTCCCTCCAACCTATTTTTTGGAGATACTGTTAGGGCTTCTATATAACCGAAATCAATTAGTATCAGTTTCTCCTGGTGCGAGTACATCTGAACTCACACAAAATCGTCGAGAATTTTTCTTCCGAATTAGTACAGCTTACAGCAGTTTTCATTTCAGTAAACCACAGTAGGGGCGAACGGCCGTTAGCTACGCACAACTTTCCTATCGGAATGCTCCGCAAACGTTAACGCCCCTACAGGGTTTTGGTTATGACGATGTGGTTTATAAATCTGAAAAGGGCTGTATGATGCAGCGAAAGTGTTGCTTGAAGGAATTCGGCAACAAACTACTCGTCAGGGAATTCAGAATATCCTGGCAGATGAAAGTTTCAGTATTGATGGGGTAACAGGAAAAATTAAATTTAAACCAGGGACAGGCGATCGCCAAAAACTACCCTTGGAGTTAGTTAAGATTGTTCCTTGTGCGAATAGGATGTTCGGCTTCACATTTATTCCTATGAAGTTTTCAACACCTGAAGATGCAGGGTTAAATTGTTCGATTTATGACTAATATTATTTTATGATAAGCGTGTTATATCTAATCCGGTAGCATCTGTATTATTTAGTATTAAAGAGAAGAATCTATATTGTAGGGGCGAATGGCCATTCGCCCCTACGCATTGTATGACAATCAACGAAATTATATTACCCCACTGATAACTGAAATGGCCGATTCTAAAATTTTACACCTAATTAATCGTCTGAGCCAGTAGGGTGTGTTAGCGTTTGCGCAGCATTCCGCAGGAAAGCGTAACGCACCGAAAGATTTAGGGTAGTGGACCGACACACCTTAAATGGTGCATTAGAAAATGGGGTGATGGGGCGATGGGGCGATGGGGTGATTATGAAAAAAGCTAATGCACACTTTTAGCTGTGTCAGTCTAGTAGGGCGGTGCATAAAATGTAACAGACCCGATAAGATCGCTAAAATGATGCGTTACGACGGATTGTTAAATACCTTTTGCAGTCTAGATTTTAGCCGTCTTTTCATGTCCGCTCTTAGCGGAAACGCACCCTACTGGACTGATAACTCTTTCTTTGATCAAGATTATGACTGATATTAAAATTTTACACCTAATTAATCGCCTCAGTTTCGGACCGACTCCTGGGCAAATTGAAAATATTAAAAATATTGGTTTAGAAATTTATATTCAATCTCAACTGAAACCTAATTCTATTCCCTACCCAAAACTATTAACTCAAAAGCTAGAATATCTCGATACATTACCTCTAACTCCCAGTGAAATAATTACAGAATTACAACAACTTCAACAACAGGGAAAAGAATTAAAATTAGACCAGAGAGGATTAAATAGAATCAAACGACGTTTTGAACAAAAAATATTTTTACAAGCGACTAAAGGTCGTTTTTTACGAACATTAGAAAGTCCGCGTCATTTAGAAGAAGTGATGGTAGATTTTTGGTACAATCACTTTAATATTTTTGGTCGTCAAGGACTCAATCGGTTATATTTTAGCTCTTATGAACAACAGGCAATTAGACCTCATGCTTTGGGAAAGTTTAGAGAATTATTAGGAGCTACTGCTCATCATCCAGCGATGTTAATTTATTTAGATAATTGGCAAAGTCGTAGAGGTAAAATCAACGAAAATTATGCTAGAGAATTATTAGAATTACATACTTTAGGTGTGGATGGAAGCTATACTCAAGATGATGTTATTGCTTTAGCAAAAATTTTTACTGGTTGGGGTCTCCCTCCTAATAATAAAAGAGCAGAAGATACAGATGGATTTTATTTTGATGAAAAACGTCACGAACCAGGAGATAAAATTTTTCTCGGACAAACAATTAAAGAAAATGGCATGGCTGAAGGAGAAAATGCTTTAGATATTTTGGCTAGTCATCCTGCCACGGCTAAACATATTAGTTATAAGTTAGCTCAAACTTTTGTTTTAGACCAACCTCCAGAATCTTTAGTTAATGTTTTAGCTAAGAGTTTTTTGGAGAGTGGAGGTAATATTTTTCAGGTACTAAATACTCTCTTCAACAGTTCAGAGTTTTGGCACTCAGAGGTACATAATTCTAAGTTTAAAAATCCTTATCGGTTTGTGGCTTCTGCTATGAGAGCTATTGGTAATGAAGTTGATAATTTTCGACCTATTAATGGGATTTTAGACCAGTTAGGAATGCCTCTTTATGGTTGTGTTACTCCCGACGGTTATAAAAATACAAAAGAAGCTTGGTTAGATTCAGATACAATGATTCGACGTAGTAGTTTAGCTGTGCCTTTGTCTGGTGGTTTATTGGGTAGGGGTCAACCTATTAGTGCGGAAGAATTAATGGCTACTTTAGGTAATAATTTTTCTGCTCAAACTCGTGGAGTAATCGAAAAGAGTTCTGCTGATTTGAGGGCAGCTTTAATCTTTGGTAGTCCTGAATTTATGAAGTATTAAATGTAAATTGTAGGGGCGAATGGCCATTCGCCGTTACAAATGTAGATTTTCAAACTTCTTCCTTCTTCCTTCTTCATAATGATAAAAATTGAGCTTGTTGAACCCATTTTTGAACTAAATCTACAGTAGGACAAAGGTCGCGACGTTGCATAGTTGATACCTGTAATTTGAGTATTTGTTGATGCAATCTCTGGACAGGTATTTGAGATAGTTGAGAAACTGAAGCAATACCAGCATGAAGCAGAAGTCCACAGTATTCACAGCCAATACTAGGAACTCTAGCTAAGTTTGCTAATGCTACCCATTTTTTAACATATTGAGGATGAATTTTTAGTTGACTTGCTAGGATTAATTTTTGTTGGGGACTGTAAGTTATTTCTAATAGTTTTCTAGTGTTGGTAATTCCACTTTCTATTAGTAAAGTTTGGTGTTGTTTGCTTAAACCTGGTAATTTTTCAATTGACCAGTTTTGAGATTTGATTGAGGGAATTTTTGGCAATTTTTTCATGTTTCCTCACTTTGCCTCTTCTTTATGTACAGAGCTTTTCAGGTTGATGAACCACATCTTCATAACCAAAACTCTGTAGGGGCGAATAGCCATTTCCGTTCCGGAATGCTCCGCAAACGCCCCTACTGTTGTCTACTGAAATGAAAACCTCTGTAAGCTAAATCAGGTTAAATTATTCTACAATTTAGTCTAAAAAAGTAGGGGTAAACAACTGTTATCTCCTACTTGAATCTTTCTATCTAATTAAAGGAATCTCTAGGGTACTATTTGACTTTTTTTAACACATTAATAATCTCTTCTGGGTCGAGGCGTTTTGTATAATCTGGGTCTACAAAACTATGAATAACTGTACCATCAGTACCAACTACATAAGTAGCAGCTATCGGTAATTCAAAACTTTTATCGCCGTTATAAGCAGGTAGGTCAATACCAAAATTTTGATAAATTGGGCGTAATTCTTCGGGAACCTGAAAGACTAAACCAAATTTTTTAGCAACTTGATTTCCTACATCACTTAATACTTCAAAAGTTAGTTCGTTTTTTTCTGTAGTAGAAAGAGAATTATCTGGAGTTTCTGGAGAAATTGCGATTAATTTTGCTCCTAATTCTGTGATTTCTGGTAGATACTTTTGTAAACCTCTTAATTCCATGTTGCAGTAAGGACACCATCCGCCACGATAGAAGGAAATTACTACAGGATTTTCTGCAAGTAATGATTTTAAATCTACTGCGTTACCTACTGCATTTTGTAAGCTAAATTCAGGAACTTTTTCTCCTATTTTTAAGCTGTTGTTAATAATGCCAGAATCAGATAAGTCAACTACAGCTTTTTGCATTTTTGCCTTTGCATCTTCTGGTAGTTTTGCTTCTATTTCAGTTTGAAGTTGTTGTAAGTTTTCGGTTAAGTTCATAAGTATTTCCTAACTAATTTTAACTTTGTCTTGGACTTTCCTGTAGCAGTACCATTTATATTATTTCCTAGCCAAACCAAATTTGACTTGTAGGGATTTTACAACCTAAATAATTATTAATTATATCAAAAGTCCCCTGGTTAAGAGTAAGATTTTCAACCCAAATTTTGATAAAATCTAGAATCTAAAAAAAATACTGGTAGTCCTGCATTGTAATGGTGAAGATATATATTTTTTAATTTATTCTTACGCTCCCACACTCCCCACACTTCCCACACTCCCCACACTCCCCACACTTCCCACACTTCCTACACTCTCTCTACTATTACTATAGAGCGATCGCTTGGTAGTATTTTCTGAGATTAACTTATCAACTGAGCAAAGTAGCCAGTATCTAAGGTCGGAATGCTGGTCAATGTCAGATTTTCTGCCACATGGCCAGGAGATTTCATCCCTACTAAAGCGGAGCATAAACCAGGAACGCTACGGGTAAATTGGAGAGCGCGTACCGCATCTGTTGCCAGGTTTTCCCCCAGAGCGGTCATAATTTTTTGGGGAAATTGCTTGAGGTTTTTAGCTTGAGCAATAGAAGCACTAGCGATCGCGTTAATGTTAAGTTGGTTTGCTGCAGTAATAGCGGGTAAAATTTTGCCGTCTAGAGGTTGAGTAGGAGTAATAATTGCTTCTGTCATTGCTAGGTTAACTGGTAGTTGGATGAATTGGAAGCGATCGCCTTTTCCACCTGCTATCTGTTGCGCAATAGATTTAGCTTTTGCTAAGTCAATGTGTTTTACATCTGTTGGTGGCACTCGAAAACCTTGCCAAGTAGCTATTCCATAAGCAGTTATTTTGCCAGCATCAACAGCTTTTTCTAACACTGAAAAAACTGCTTTGAGACGGTGATAAAATTCATCAGCAGGAATAATTCCTAACTGAGTTTCTGGGTTATGTAAATAATAAATATCAATAGTTTCTATACCCAAATTTATTAAGCTGCGTTCTAGTTGGTCTTGAATATATTCTGGGTGCATACAGTGAACTCCGGCCACCATATCTGTTGCTTGAATATTAAATTTAGGGTTATCTATATATTCTCGTTTAAACCACTCTTCTTTTTCTCGGTTAGGAATAAAACCACCTTTAGAACAAATAATTAATTCTTCTCGCGATACAGTTTTTGATTCTATTAATTCAAGTAGGGCTTCTTTGACACTCATTTCGCCGTGCTGAGACCGATAATTTATGGCAGTATCTATTAAATTTATCCCGTTTTTTACTGATTTAATAATTGCTTCTGTAACTAAATTATCTGTTGCTGGATCTGAGGAACCTAGATATGTACCAATACCTATTGAACTGGCAGTAAAGTTATTAAATTCTCGAAAGTGTTCTGGCGGACATTCTGTTTGATGAACTTGAGCATAATGCTTGGTTTTTATCGTTGTTGCTTTTCCTAAAATCACTTTTTTTTACTCCTAATTAAACAGTTTTGTCAAAAAAAATTCTTAACTGAATGGTATAATTCAATAATTAATAATTAATAATTACCTCTTCTGTAATAGAAGAATTGATATCAAGGATTTTTTTTTCTTTTTTCTCCATGAATGGAGAGGCTTTATACCTTAAATTTTAAGTAAATTTCCAATTTGAATCATCCATTTCAGCTCAAGGTACTGATAATTAATTTATGTAGAAAATATTATGGAAAAATCAGAAATTATTAGATATCTCCAACAATTAAAAAATCAATTATTTCTACACTATTCTCTACTCCCTACTTCCTACTCCCTCTTTTCACTGAATTTATGTAGAAAATATTATGGCAAAATCAGAAATTATTAGATATAGCAATCAGAAATAATTTTGATAGAATTTAAGAACATTTAATATCAACCAAAATCTCTTTATATTCTGACTCCTGACTCCTAATTAGCACTAAAATCTTACAATTCACATAAGATTGCTATATCTCGAACAATCAACAAATCAATTATTTCTACCCTACTCCCTACTCCCTACTCTCTACTCCCTCTTTTCTAGATATTAACATTCATCGGCTCGTATAACCAATAATACTCTGGTAGTTTTATTAATATCTTCTGGCGCATCTGATAACATAATCATGCTTGTATCTAGATAGTCAATTTTCCAAACATATTCCACACCATCCAGTACCACTTCACCCATTTCATGTTGACCCTTTGGGTCATTTTCAGGTGTAAAATCAGAAAAATCTTGAATTTCTTTAAAAAGTTCTTTTTGTTTTTTTCTCGGCAATGCTAATACTTGCCGACTCATTCTGTATTCTCCTAAACTTTTATCTCCATTTCTAAAGCGATCGTTTAACTTAGCTATTGTTGTTTCCTTCACTTCTTCTTCTGTTGTTCTGTTCCATAATTCTTGAGCAGAATGTGCTATGGATTTTACTGTATTGAAAGCTGCTAAATCCCAAGACTTTACTGATTCAACTTTGGCTTTCAAAGATGACCAATCTATTTGATTATCAATTTTAATCAATCTTTCTGGCTGAGATTTATCTTCCATTAACAATAGAGTTAAATATGGCATTTTTTCCAGTTTATCTAAAGGAGAATGTAACATATCCCCCCCATAATGATTAATCCAAACTTGATAAATATAATCATTTCCTGATAACTGGAATAGTACATATAGTGGTGCAACAGAAATAGAGCCTACTTTTGTGATAAAAACTCCAGCTTTAGCAGTTACTTTAACAGAACTTTCTAAATGCCAACTTTTCCCTGGAGGAAGTTTTAATAAAAATAATGGTTCATAATCTGTTGTCAATGCAGATGGGGTAGAGAGAGGTAAGAAAATTTGATTTTTTTCAGAACGAGGACGAGTTAAAATCCAATTCCAAGTTGATGTACCTATTGGAGACTGACTAAATATTTTAAAAAAATCATTTTGTTGAGGTTCAGGTAATTGTTTATGTTGATTTAATAGTTGTTTATTTCTGCTCATTTTTCTCCAAATAATTGATTTTTAAATATTCTTTTAAGTTCTTTGATTTTTATGGTTAAGATTAGCTGTCTATGATTTTTATACTATGGTTGACACTAGGAATAAATTATACAATAGCAGCTTACCTTCTATATTTTATAATAACTTACTAGAGAATAAAAGAGAATAAAATAGAAAAATTGATTAAGGTTTCAGTTAATTATGGGTATAGGGTTTCTCAAGCTTATGAGGTACACCTATCTTTAATTTCTTTTCTATTCCCTATTCCCTATTCCCTGTTCCCAGTTAAGTGTTCCCTAAAACCTAGAATTTTGTACCTAACCAGCATGGGAATTACTATACTAGAATCTAGTGGCATCTAGTATAACTATTTCTGTACCCGGCTCTATGTTAATTTTTTTTGGCCAGAATGTCCTATTGCTGAACTTAGTTTGAGTAGTCAAATTTTCTCTAGTGTGGGTGTTAAGTGTTAAAAAGTTGATGGTATATGCAATATATCAAAAGTCATGGAAAATCTTGGTGGTGGATTCAGCTCAGGAATCAAAATTAAAACTTTATATTTTATATATATTTAAGATGTTGATAAACCATAGAAAATAATTGATTGGCTGAGGATAATTATCAAAAATTTGCTTGTATAAGCAAGTAATATTATTAATATAATCTATCTCTATGGATAAATTTAATGTATATGTTAACTAATGGAATTAGGGTACAGAGAAGCAGGGTAATAATTTCAGACTTTTTATCTACTCCCTGAATTGTTTACAAATTATTTTATACTGCTATAATTTCAACCTAAAGTCTTTTTATATTTATCCCTTAATTATTTTTAACATTGAAAATATTGAGCTACTATGGCAAATTTAAGTGGAACTTGGCTAGGTACTTATTGGCAACAGGAAAATCCTACAAGGTTTGAAGCTACCTTAATTCAAGCTGGTAATAGTTTGAGTGGCAATATCTTAGATGATAATTATTTAGGAGAAGCAACATTAAGCGGTGAAGTTATTGGACGTAAGATTAGTTTTGCAAAGCGATACCTTGTAGGTTCACAATACATTATTAATTATGTTGGTACTGTTTCTGAAGATGAAAATTTTATGCAAGGCGAATGGCGAATAAATAAGTTTGATTATGGCATTTGGGAAGCTCACAAAACTAATGAAGATTTAATGTTTGAGTTAAAGAATATTTTATCTGAACAGTTACCTATATCTTTGTAAGCATTTCCATAACCAAATAAATTATGCAAAAAAATACTCCTATATATTGTTTTAGAGCAACTTGGAAATCAGAAACTAAGTTTGATACTAATATAATTCCTGAATGGATATGTGTAGAAACTAATTGGCAAGGATACAAAATATCAACTGTTCCTTGGATAGCAGATGTTGCTGTTGCGATCGGAATATTGAATATAGAAAATACCCCTTATGGATGGATTTCATATTTAAAAAAAATTGGATTCCAAGATGTTAAACAGGTTTCCTGTGAAGATATGTTTGAGGAAAAATTATACTCTTAACTATGATTTGTTTTGATAGTCAATACTTATTGTCACTAATACTAAGTGATTGAACTCACACCTGTAAATCTATACCATCACTGCTAAATTCATTAATATCAGTTTAGGATATATTTAATGCCTGAAAATATGAATATTATTCATCAAAACTACTGAATTAGTAGAAAAGTTGAATTAAAAACAAGGGTAATTATATCCGTAAGAGGAGAACTGTAGAAAATGCTCCAAAAAAGAGTATTATTAGTCGAAGATAGCTCTACTGTTAGGAAAATAATTTCCTACTATCTGATTAGACTAGGAATAAATGTAATAGAAGCTAATGATGGTGTAGAAGCAATAGAAAAAATTTATTCTGAGAAACCCGATCTGGTACTTTTAGACATTACAATACCAAAATTAAGTGGTTATGCTGTGTGTCAACAAATTAAGTCCGATCCTCAAATACAGTATATTCCTGTAATTTTCTGCACTAGCAAAAATTATGAAAATGATTATTATGAAGCAATAAAATATGGTGCAGACGGTTATCTTAGCAAACCTTTCCAAAATTGTGAAATATTCGCTATGATGACAGAACTAGGAATAACTAAACAAGGAATAAATGAATATGAATATGTGCCAACTTTAAAAGAAGGTTGTATCAGATTGATAGTACCGACACATAACAATTATATTCATCAATTTGCTTAGATAGTTAAATTATTTAATTAATGGATAATGGATAATTGATAATTGATA
This sequence comes from Dapis hubbardiae BLCC-M172, assembly GCF_050016015.1. Taxonomy (NCBI): domain Bacteria; kingdom Bacillati; phylum Cyanobacteriota; class Cyanophyceae; order Oscillatoriales; family Microcoleaceae; genus Dapis; species Dapis hubbardiae. Next base: position 60,572 of record NZ_JBNHEQ010000015.1, on the reverse strand, counting down.
ATTGATAATTGATAATTGATAATTGATAATTACCTCAATGAAAACCTTCAAAAATTAATAATGGCTCTTCTGATCAAGAAGAGGATTTGCTAAAAATAATTTTTTTCTTTTTTCCCCATGAATGGAGAGGCTTTATACCTTAATATTTCGGTAACAGAATTGAATATAAGGAAATATCCTAGCATTTTTTTCTCTTGAAATAGAAGGCTTTATACCTTGATTTTTCGCTAATTAACTTTAGAGGTTATATTCAATATCTACTTATGATATATAGCTAGTATAAATGAATTGAAAAATTATGATACTTTTTCAATTCAGGAGGATTAAAAAGTTTCAAATATCCAAACAACTGAAAGAAACGTTTCATACTCTTAAAGATTTGGTTAATTTGATAAAATTGTCTAAGTAAATTTTTCAACTGAAGGCAAATGGTTTCCAAGGGACGGCAATCATCTCTAGGGATAATTTATACTTAATAAAGCTCCCATAATTAGCAATATCTACATGACTAGGATATAAGGAGAGAATACCCCTTTAAGGCGTTACTTAGCAATAGTTCATCAACAAACCTGATTCTACTTAAAATCTTTAGAAATATTTAAAAATTCTCGGAAACCTTCCCCAATAAACTTGAGGTAATATATATTTTCTTTAAAGTTTTTAGTTTTGAGTTTCATTTTATAGAACCTATTTGGTATCTTGGCAAAGGTGCAGGTTTTTCGCAAAAGAGTCATAATTCAGAATTTAGTAGATGGAGAAATAGAATAGAGAAAAAAGGTATAACCTAGGCTCCCTTGCTTCACCATCTTACCGAAAAATAATGGTTTAAAGCCTCTCTTTTAAAGGATAAAAAAGAAAAAAATTTCCTTTTTGACCTTACTTATTCTTGAAAAGAAGAGGTAATTATTAATTATTAATTGTTAATTATTAATTATTGAAACTCTCCCCTACTCCCTCACTCCCCTACTCCCCTACTCCCCTACTCCCCATCTATATTTTAAATATATCCCTTCAGGGGTTCTATAGTGCCATTAAAATGTATAATAGAAATTATTAATATAATTAAGACAGGTCATACCAATTTACTTAAAAAATGTCATAAATAGTTGGTAACTGATGAAGTCAAAATAATAAGCTAGAATTACTGTCAAATAGAAGTTTGAAGTACCTAAAATATTACTTCTGACTTTTGACTTCTGACTTCTGACTTTAGTGAAACGGTATCAGGTGGTGAGTATTGACAGTAAAGATTTGCTTTTTTAAAAAGTATTTGTTGAATTTCCATTTGGAGTAACTGTTTAATACCTGAAAATCTATCAGGTCAGAACTTACGCAGAGGTACTATACATAGAGTTTAAAAACTATAACGTTATAGTTTTGAACGCTACATACATGGTATTTGCATGAGTCCTACAGGTTTTTGTCTTTCAACTTTTTTTTGGCAACAGAACCACTATGACAATGAATAACAAATCTCAAAACAACCACCAAAATACAAATATTCATATTCCTGACTATCATATCGTCGAAACAATTTATTCAGGTAGTCGCACAATTGTATATCAAGCTAATCGTATTGATGACCAATTACCAGTAATTATTAAACTGCTGAAAAATCCTTATCCTACTTTCAACGAATTAGTACAATTTCGCAATCAATATACTATTTCTAGAAATCTCAATTCACCCTTAATTATCCAAACCTATAGCTTAAAACCCTATAAAAATAGTTATATTTTGGTAATGGAGGATTTTGGAGGTATTTCTTTAAAAGAATGGGAAGGTAGGGTAAAAATACCATCTCTAGAAGATTTTTTACAAATAGCTATAGCCCTGTGTAATGCTCTAGAAATTTTGTATCAAGAGCGAATTATTCATAAAGATATTAAACCCAGTAATATATTAATTAATCCCGAAACTAAACAAGTTAAATTAATTGACTTTAGTATTGCTTCCCTATTACCTAAAGAAACTCAAGAAATACAAAATCCTAACGTATTAGAAGGAACACTAGGTTATATTTCTCCCGAACAAACAGGTAGAATGAACCGAGGAATTGACTATCGGAGTGACTTCTACTCATTAGGTGTAACTTTCTATGAATTACTGACTGGAGAATTACCTTTTAACTCAGAAGATGGCATGGAATTAGTACATTGTCATCTAGCAAAACCAGCACCCCTACTCCATAAAATTAATTCCGAAATCCCATCTGTTTTATCGAATATTGTTAACAAATTAATGGCAAAAAATGCCGAAAGTAGATATCAAAGTGCTTTGGGATTAAAATTAGATTTAGAATACTGTTTAACTCAACTTCAACAGACAGGTGAAATTCAAGAATTTGAAATTGCACAACGGGATGTGAGCGATCGCTTTCTCATTCCTGAAAAGCTTTACGGAAGGGAAAAAGAAGTTAAAACACTTCTGGAAGCTTTTGATAAAGTTGCCAATGGTGCTTCGGAACTAATGCTGGTGACTGGGTTTTCAGGTATTGGTAAAACTGCTGTTGTGAATGAAGTACATAAGCCAATTGTACAAAGACGAGGGTACTTTATTAAAGGTAAATTTGACCAATTTAATCGTAATATTCCCTTCTCTGCTTTGGTGCAAGCATTCCGTAGCTTAATAGGACAACTGCTGACTGAATTTGATAAGGAGTTAGCTAATTGGAAGAGCAAAATCCTAGAGACAGTCGGTGAAAGTGGGCAAGTGCTGATTGAGGTGATTCCTGAACTAGAACAAATCATTGGCGAGCAACCCCCTGTACCAGAGCTTTCTGGTAATGCTGCCCAAAATCGCTTTAACTTACTATTCCAAAAGTTCATTTCCGTTTTCACCACTCCATATCATCCCCTAGTGATGTTTTTGGACGATTTGCAATGGGCTGACTCTGCTTCCCTGAATCTGATGCAGCTATTGATGAGCGAGAGTAATATCGGTTATTTGTTCATCATCGGAGCTTATCGTGATAATGAAGTGTTCCCCGCTCATCCTCTGATGTTGAGTCTGGAGGAACTGAAAAAAACTGGAGCTACCCTCAATACTCTGAGTCTGACAGCGTTGAGCTTGACGGATGTGAATCAGTTGATTGCTGATACCCTCAGTTGTTCGGTGATGTCGGCAAAACCGCTGACTGAACTGGTTTACCAAAAAACTCAGGGCAATCCCTTTTTTACTACACAATTTCTCAAAGCCTTGCATGAGGAAGGTTATATTACCTTTGATATTCAGGTGGGGCATTGGGAGTGTGATATGGTGACAGTGCGAACTCTCACCCTGACAGAAGATGTTGTTGAATTCATGGCAACCCAATTACAGAAATTGCCAATAGAGACTCAAGATATCTTGAAATTAGCTGCCTGTATTGGCAACCAGTTTGATTTGCAAACATTGGCAACTGTGAGCGATCGCTTGTCTACAGAAACTGCTACTGACTTGTGGAAAGCATTAAAAGAGGGATTTGTAATTCCAATTAATGAAGTTTACAAGTTTTATCAAGACTCATCATTCGGGAATCCAAAATCAGCTATATCAGGCACAACTCAAGCACAGATAACAGTTAGCTACAAGTTTCTGCACGATCGCGTCCAACAAGCGGCTTATTCTCTAATTCCAGAAGATGAAAAAAAACTCACTCATTTAAGAATTGGGAGATTGTTACTGCAAGGTAAAACCCCGGAAACTTATCAAGAAATTATCTTCTCAATTGTTAATCAACTGAACTATGGCGTTAAGCTACTCACCTCAGAGTCAGAACATTACGAACTGGCAGAACTAAATCTTGTTGCCGGACAAAAAGCTAAAACATCTGCTGCCTACGAAGCAGCATTTCGCTACTTAAATGTGGGTTTAGAATTATTACCGAGCAATAGTTGGCAGGAGCGCTACGATCTGACTCTAAATCTATTTGACTTAGCTGCTGAAGTCGCATCTCTGAATGGCAATTTTCAGGAAATGGAAGAATGGATAAACCTTGTTTTGTCTCAGGCTAAAACTGCAGTTGACAAAATAAAGGTTTATGCTGTCAAAGTGCAAGCTTATATGGCACAAATCAAAAAGCAAGAAGCTCTCGAAATTGGATTAGAAGCTCTAAGTTTAGTAGGAGTCAATTTTCCAAAATCTGTTGACTCTTCAGATATTGACAAAGCATTTGCACAAGCGAAAAAAAATATAGACGGGAGAAGCATTGAAGAATTGATAAAACTACCGTTAATGGTAGATGAAGAAAAACTGGCGACTGCAAGAATATTAGCAAGTCTATTTACACCATGCTATCAAACTGCATCACCTTTGTTACCCTTAGTGGTGTGCGAATTGATAAATTTATCAGTGCTTCATGGTACTTCTTCTTTTTCTAGCTATGGCTATACTTTTTATGGTCTTCTCTTAAACGGGCTATTTGGAGATGTAGAAGCAACATATCAATTTGGCAAATTAGGTTCCCGTTTAGTGGAAGAGTTCAATGCGCCAGAAATAAAAGCGTGTGTACTTCACATGGTAGGAGCTTGTACAGTTCATGGCAAAGCACATTTCAGAGAAACATTGCCTATTCTTACTAAGGCATACCAAAGTTGTTTAGAGAGTGGCAATTTTGAATTTGGTGGGTATGCTACCATGCACATTTCCAGCCATTCCTACTGTACGGGGCAAGAACTAACGATAGTTGAGCGAGAGATGGTAACGAGTAGCGATGCCTTGAAGCGACTAAAACAAGATGGAACATTAAAGTCTAATCAAATATTTCAACAAGCAGTCTTGAATTTAATTAATCCCTGTAAAAAGCCTTGGGAGTTGAACGGCAAAGTATATGATGAAGAAACATCATTACCGCAACTGAAAACAAATAATGATATACTTGCACTTTACTATATTTATTTCAATAAATTAATACTCAGTTGCCTATTTTCAGAACCTCAACAAGCTTATGAAAATGCTTTGCAAGTAGAATCTTATTTAGAGGGCGCTCCGGGGTTGTTGTTTACGCCTGTGTACTATTTCTATGATTCGTTGGCACATTTGGCAGTTTATTCTTCGTTAGATGGAGAACAAAAGTCTATTCTCAAGAGAGTGGAAATGAATCAGAAAAAAATGGAGCATTGGGCAACTCATGCACCAATGAACTGTCAACATAAATTTGATTTGGTTGAGGCGGAAAGGTGTCGTGTATTGAATAACAAGCTCAGTGCAGTGGATTTTTACGATCGCGCCATTGCTGGTGCCCAAGCCAACGCATTCCTCCAGGAAGAAGCCCTCGCCAATGAACTAGCAGCTAAGTTTTACCTAGACTGGGGGAAAGAACGCATTGCTCAGGAATATATGATTGAAGCGTATTATGATTATGCTCGTTGGGCAGCCAAAACCAAAACCAACGATTTAGAAAAACGCTACCCTCTACTACTGCAACCTATCCTGCAACAAGAACGACTGAACCTAAATCTAAAAGAAAGTGTTGCAACTCTGGCTCAGACTTACACTGCTAACACAACCAGCACTAATATTTCTGATGTTCTAGATTTTACCAGTTTACTCAAAGCAGCTCAATCTATTTCCAGCTCTCTGGAATTAGATACACTCATTAGTAGCATGACTCGGATTATCTTAGAAAACTCAGGTGCGAACAAAGTTGTACTAATTCTTCCCGCAGAAAATAGTTGGGAAGTTAAAGCAATTACCTGGAGCGATCGAGAGGGAATTCAAACTATGCTGACTCAGCAATGTATCTCTGATTCTCAAGATATTCCTGTAAGGATAATTCATTACGTCAAAAACACCAAAAAAACAATTGTTATAAATAATTGTCAAACAGGTATTCCTGGTTTAATCAGGCATTATATGCTCTCTCATCGCCCCCAGAGTGTATCGTGTAACCCAATTATTAATCAAGGTCATTTGGTAGGGATTATTTATTTAGAAAATAAATTGACGAGTGGGGTGTTTAATCACGATCGCCTCAGTGTGATTAAGCTCCTGTCTTCCCAAGTTGCTATTTCCCTAGAAAATGCTCAACTATATGAGCGATCGCTAAAGTATTCCGAACAGTTAACACAAGCATTTAAAGAATTACAACAAGCTCATCTTCAAGTCGTACAAAGTGAAAAAATGTCAGCACTGGGTAATTTAGTTGCTGGAGTTGCTCACGAAATTAATAATCCCGTTGGTTTTATCGGCGGTAATATTCCACTAGCGTTAGATTATATCAACGATTTATTTGAATTGCTGGATCTAATTCAAGAAAAATATCCGAAATTAGACGCAGAAGTTGAGGAGGAAATAGAAGCCATTGAACTAGATTATATCCGGGAAGATTTACCAAAGTTAGTTGATTCGATGTTGGAGGGAGTTAAGCGAATTAAAGATATTAGCAACAGTCTCAGAACTTTCTCCCGTGCTGATAAATATCATCCGGTTCTTGCCAATATTCAGGATGGTATTAATAGTACAATTATGATGCTAAAACACCGTCTCAAAGCGAACGAAAAACGCCCCGAAATAAAAGTGATTAAAAACTCTGGTAACTTGCCAGAAATTAAATGTTATGCGGGACAGTTGAATCAGGTATTTATGAATATTTTGAGTAATGCTATTGATGCTTTAGAAGAAAGTAATGAAGGAAAAACTTTTGCTGAAATTAAAGTAAATCCCAACCAAATTACTGTGACAACATCACTTGAAAATAACCAGGTAAAAATCTCAATTGCTGATAATGGTCAGGGAATAAGTGAAGAAGTTAAACAAAAGATTTTTGAGCATTTATTTACTACAAAAGCCGTGGGTAAAGGAACAGGTTTAGGGTTAGCGATCGCCCGTCAAATTATTGTCGAAAAACATGGTGGAGAAATTCTGGTTAATTCGACAGAAGGAAAAGGAACTGAATTTATAATTTTGTTGGGAATAGGGAATAGGTAATATTATGTCGGGTTGAATAGTTATAATTATAAGCTATCGTAAGTTGTATCTGCTGCTTGGGTTTTATATGTCATTTTTGCTCTTTCCTTTTTTCGATTTCAGCGATGGGTAAAAATAATTCGTCTTCGATTTTATCACGCACTTCAAGGGTAACGAAACAATCACTCATTAAGCATTCTATTAGCAGTCCATTCGCATCATAATATTTTTGCAGTAGTTCTATTTGTTCTTCATTAAATTGCATTTCTTCTTGGGTAAGTTGCCAGTCGTGACCAATATTTCTATATGCCATCATTATAGCTCTTAATTCTTGAATCCAATTATAACCATTTATCTTCCACCACTCCTTCATATTTGGTTCGTCTTGTTGGTAATTAGGTAGTTTATTTTTGAGGTGTTGAAGTGAATATTCGAAATTTGGTTCCAGGTCAAAATTAAAAATACTTTCAATATCTTTGGAAAGAACATGATAATCCCCATAATAAGCATGAGTAAACAGGCTTTGAAACTTTTTATCTAGCACAATATAATTGTTAAAAGTATGATAATCTGCTGGTGAATAATTGTTGAGAAGGTCTTCTGCTAAATCATCAAGTTCTAGATACCTAAATTCTAAGAAATGATGAAAAAAATTTAAGTCTATTCTAGCTCTCATAGTATCATCAGAAGCAGAGTCTTTCTCTAGTTCTAAGTAAAAAGTACGGATATCAATAGCTTTTAATGGCAGCTTAATTGAACTAGCTTTTTGATGACCCCAGTTTAAAAAGCTTTGTAATATTTCATCTGAAGCTAATAAATTATCAATTTTTTCTTTCATTAACAACAAAAATTCATCAGCATTTTGGAGCATACCAGCTACTAATAGAAACACCTCACGCCAGCGAGTTTCACTAATATGATTTACCAATTTTTTTAAATCATCTAAACTTGTATAAATTCCTCGAGCTGTAAAATACTCGTGAAAAGTCAAATGAGAAAAAGAATAAATCTCACGCGCTCTTTCTACAAATAATCCATGCTGTGCTTCAATAGATTTCAACACTGCTTCACCATCTATCAACAAAGCTTCTGGATCGGTTTTAGCATCAGGTAAATTTTTAATATAATCAGCAATATTTTCCTTTAATTCTCTTTTCTTAAAAAAGTAATCACCTCGTTCAAAAGTTTTCACAGCAACCTGACTAAGCAAATCTTCTTTTCGCCTCAGAGATAACCTTTTATAAACTTGGTCTCGTTCAATACCACGTTTAGCATCCCACTTACTCAAAAGTATACCTACTCCTCTTTCATAAAGTTCTGAACGATTTGTGGGAAAATCCAAATAATCTTCAAATTCTAAACATAAAAGAGTTAACAATAAAGGATTTGTAGCTAATTCTTTAACTGGTGGATTTTCCTCAAGTTTAGAAATAAATTTCTTAGCTATCTCTGGATTTTTAGATTTAAACCAATTATTAGCAAAATTGTTTATTTGCTCATCATCAAAGTCAGCTACTTCTACATCTGTAAATTTATTAAAGTCATTTTCCCTTGCAGCGATGCGACAACTTATCACAAATTGGTTGTGAGAATATTGAGTAGGAATATTGTTAATTTGTTTGAATACACGATTATTATCTGCTTCTCTAACTTCATCCAAACCATCAAGTAAAATTAATGCTCTGCTATTTTTTAAAATGCTATCTATTTCTAGAGCAGAAACAGTATCATCAGAAAATATTTGAGTTATATATTCTAGTAGAGTAGGTTGGTTTTCTGCTTCTGCAAATTGTCTGAGAGTAATAAAAATTGGCACAAGATGTGTAAGTAAATCTCCGTCAATACATTGAATGCCTAAATATTTTAAAAATGTGCTTTTTCCTGCTCCTGGTTTACCTAAAACCATCAATTTTGAATAACGTTTAACAATTTCTATTCCCGGTATTCTTTCCTGACTAACTTCGCCAATTTCAAAACGTTCAAAATTTTCAGCATTGTACTTTTTCTCAAATTGAGAAATATCTTTTCCTATCCGACTCGTGATTTTTTTCAAGATATTAACGTTTGTATAAATATCATTTAAGCCGATAGGTTGAGTCATATCTAATACTTTCATAGTGCCACAGTTGTCTAAAATAATTTCTCGAATATTTAGACGTACTTTGGCTACTAAATCATTAATTTTTTCTTCTAAATTATTAGATTTATGAAAATCTTGAGTCTGGGTTGTATCAGGAGATTGCCTTCTTTCTAATGCTCCTAAAAAATTATTCTTACCGACTTTTTCTCCCAATACTTTTGATAATATCTTCCAAAAAGATGCACCTTCATTTTTAATATGTTGCTCATCATAACCACTATTGTCAGCAATTTTTCCATAAGTATGTTTTTGTAAAGAACCCTTAAAAATAAGCTCTTCAATATCCTTCAATTTTCTTTTTTCTTTTTGAAAAATTGCCTCATTGACAATTTCTAATGCTTCCTGCTCATCCATTTCTCTCTTATTTATAAAACCTACTTTTTAGTTTAACCTGACTTTTCCGTACTTAGTCAGATTACTAAACTCCTTAATTTATCTTACCGACAAATTATGAAATTGTCAGCAGAATAGTCTCATAACCTAAATAAATAGGAGATATTCAAATGTTTTCAACCACTAATTCCCATTGGGAAAATACTGACCCCTTTAACTGTCAAGGAGTTATTCTTGGCAAAGTTCAACATCGTTATTTACTCCTCAAAACCCTACGCCAAGCTCAAGAAAAAATCATTATTGTTTGCCCTTGGTTAACTCGTCATAGTCTCGACAATAATATGATTCAAGAATTCAAAAACACCCTTAACCGCCAAGTCAAAATAGAGATTGGTTGGGGATGGCAAAAAGATATTGGTAATATAATTATTCCTGGTAATGGTTGGTGGGAATTAAAACCTGCTAATACTTGGAAATATAATGCTATGTTTAAGCTACAAGAACTTAAGCGACTCTACCCTGAAGATTTTCAACTCAAATTAATGGGAACCCACTCTAAATATTGGGTATGTGATGATAAATTTGCTGTAGTGACTAGCGCAAATATTCTATGTTCTCAACCTGGAAAAACTAATAAATACTATGAAGAAACTGGACTCTGGACAAATAACATTAACCAGATTAAAAATTTCATTAACTCTTTTACTCAAGTACCTAACTTAGCAGCCAAAAAAGTTAGCTAAAAATTGAAAAAATTTAGATAGAATAAAGTCAGGTGAGTAAATATTACTTGAGTTATCAGAAGTCTATATTACTCAATATTTGCTCACCATAATGTGTGTTAGAGCTAGAGCTATATAAAGATTTTGACACTTATAAACTGATTCATTATTGCCACTTATCCTACTAGCTCGTCTAGACTAAAATTATGGGTAAAACCTGACCTTGCTATCCACCCTAACCCCTTAAAAAGGGGAATTTGGAAGGTTTTAATCTTCCATATCTTTAACAAATTGGTATTAGAACTTTATCCAAATAATTGTGTTTGCCCCTTGACTTCAGCAGGTCCCCGATAAATTGTGCGACTACCTTTAGGAATAGAAATCCAACCAAACTCTTGCAGGCGATAAGTTAAATTAGAAATACTCACACCTAACTCATCTTTGATTTTATAAAGATTTGACCACTTAGTTAAATCCCTCCCTTGTCTTTTCTCTTCCAGAATAGACTTTGGCATCAATAAACAACCTGCAAAATATTGTGCTTGCCACTCAATGGAGTCAATTTTACTGCTACCTGCACCCCGACACACAAAAGGTTCTTCTGACTCTTTTGGTTTTCCATAATTACCGAGATCGAGTTCTAACTGTTTGACAACTCCATCTGCTTCGTCTTGGTTAATATGTAGCACCCAATGACCAATTTCGTGAGCAAGGGTAGATTCTTGAAACCCTTGAGGTTTATCTAAAGTTTCCTCATTGATTTCAATAAGTCGTTCGGTTGGCAATATTCGAGCAGCGATCGCTCCTTCTGCATCAGGCGGAATGTAATCCCAAACTACTCCCAAATCCAAAAAATCAGCTACTAAAGAAGCATCAAAAGGCCATTTTGGAGCAAAATTTCCGGTTTTGTGCATTCGCCTGAGCAGATCGTTTGCCCTATGCTCAATCGAGTCTTTGCGATAAAAGCTATAGGGTTTCAGGATACTCATAACTCGTTCTCCCTTGCCGCTTGAGATATTTTTTGAGCAAACTCTGGAGATTCTCGTATTCGTCTAAACAATGCAACCATCTCTTGGGGGTTCTCCTTGAGAATTTCCTCGTACTGGTGAGGAATTCTACCAGCAAGGAAAATTAATTCCTCTGGGTTCAAATTGAGATGCTTCGCTAATCCACGAATCACTTCTTCTTTTGGCGCATAGTCTGCGCGATCGTTTTCTAGCTTGGACAAATAGGTGAAGTCCACTCCTAGGTGTTTGGCCAATTCCCTTTGGGAGTATCCTTTGTCCTTGCGGGCCTTTCTAATTAGCTTTCCAAAACTTTTTGCCACGTCTTTTTACCTCCTGGTAAGTATTTTAGACTACTTTGACGAAAATTTCAACTTCACCCTTGACGATTAAATCAACGAGCGCTACAATAAATTTAGTTGATAAAAAAATCAATCAAAAACACACTACTGGTAAGGTTGAACAGTCAGTCAATTCAAATCATGCTCTATATATAGTGTCATGCTGAAATTGGCTAATTGTAAATTTACCCTTAGTGTTCACAAGCATAGTCCACCTGGAGGATACCATCATGCTAAGAACCTGGACAGACACCCACTACAAACTAGAAGACGAAGACTGGCTGTATATTGCCACCCATGAAGAACAGAGTTCTGCCTCTCTTGTTTGCCCAGGATACGCCAGGGATGGAGAAGGTTTCAGCATTCACTTTACTCCTGCTCACATAGAAATGTTAGAGCATTTACTGGGAGCATTGCGAATTATTAAAGCTCAGGAAGAAGCAACCACAGATTACAAATATCCAGAACCAGCAAAATTGTCACATTTAATTAATTAGAAGGAAGAGGGAAGAGGGAAGAAGGAAGAAGGAAAAAGGAGGAAGCAAACCTTGTAGTGGATTATTTCAGCTAAAACTGTGCATTAGATTTGTCATTGCGTTTCGGCTGTCGCCGACATGTTTGCGGAGCATTCCGTTAGGAAAAAGCGCAGCTTTGCGATAGCAAACTACAGTGTTTGCGGAGCATTCCGTTAGGAAAGCAATCTCCAGACACTTTTCTATTGCACCATTTAAGATGAAACAGTCCAGTAGGGTGTGACGGCTAAAATTTAGACTGTGCAAGCTATTTAACAATCCGTCGTAACGCACCATTTTAGATGTTTCAGTCTAGTAGTCTATTGTAATTATTCTGCTCAAGGGAACAGTGGGAGCATCTTGCTCCCTTGCTAGTGGTTGTTTATCCCCATCTCCCATTACTACGCACGACTACCCATTAGACTTCTCAAAAATTAATCTCAAATCTTTGTCATTCAAGTAGCTCAAAAGTAAGCATTCAACTATGAGTTATTAACTCATTATCACACCAAAATAGGTTTGACAATTATACACCTTAATAAGCTGATAGCTGATAGCTGACTGCTGAATGCTACTGATTAGAAATAAATCAAATTCAAAGGAAACAAAAAAATGTCTAACACTAATACAAAAGCAAAAATTAATGTTTTTGGAGCCAAACCAAAACAAGCCTTATTAGTACCAGAAATTCCTATAGCAGTTCGTAATAATTGTCAGTCAGGACAATGGGTAATTGGAGACACAGATTACGGCTCTAAAGTATCAATGACAATCCTCAAATTCAGCAAATTTTTTGGTAATTTAGGTCAAACAACTAATACTTTGTGGGGTCAACTTTGGTTTGTCGCTGAGTCAGGAGAATTACCTCAAGGAGTGTTGATGGTGACATATATTAAAAGTCGTTCATTGAATGATTTTAATCGTTTAATTGCTTCAGTTCAAGCCAATGGAGTTGAACCAGCAACAGGAATTTTTCTTCCATATTTTTTGAAACATAGCGGTCAAAAACCAGATGAAAATGGTGTGGTAAAACCTATTAATTATTACAGTTTAAAATGGCGTTGGCAAGAACGGACAGACTGGTCAATTATTCATCAGGCTGCGGCAGTGCTTTCTGAGGAAACTAATTTATCAAGAATGATTGACTTAGAAGGAACTAGAAAAATGGTTTGTTTAGATAATTTATCTCCCCATGAAATTGCTAATTTGATGGCTGCTCATACTAATAGTAATTCTGAGGCTTCGGTGCTGAGTTTAAATGCTAGTAATGATACAGCTTTAACATCTGGAAATGAGACTGTAGTTACTGCATTATCTTCATAAAAATGTAGAGACGTAATATTAACTACGCACCCAAACAAGAAACCGGGTTTATTACCTTGTTGTTTAAATCAGAAAATTTTGTCGATAAACCCGGTTTCTGCTTAAGTCCTAATATTACGTCTTTCTTAATTAGAAAAACATCTGAAAACTCAAAGCAAAACAAATGAGTAAAATCGCTAAATTCACGATTCATCACGGTGCAAAAACACCACAAAAGCAACAGTGGGAAGATAATTTGCGAGGAAAAATAGAAGTAAAGCATCAAATTCGAGCTGATACTATTAATGACTTGGAAAATTTCAGTCAAGATTTACAACATATTAGTTTAGTTGTTGAATCTATTCACAATAATTACCAGGCATTACTAACAGAAAATCATCATTTAAAATCGACTCTTTTACAGTTAGTAGATGATTGTTATTGTTGGAAAGGTAATCGTTGTGAAAAATGTCAGAAAATTCTCAAATCATTAGCTCCAGAAACAGTGAATAAAAAATTAATATTACCCAAGAATATAAAGCTATTTTGACACAGCTTCGGAAATTGGGATAAGCAGGAATATTTGTCTTGCTGAGTTTAGGAAGGGTGGGGAAGGGTGGGGAGAAACTATTCACAAGAATTACCAAGCATTACTAACAGAAAATCATCATTTAAAATCGACTCTTTTACAGTTAGTAGATGATTGTTATTGTTGGAAAGGTAATCGTTGTGAAAAATGCCAGAAAATTCTCAAATCATTAGCTCCAGAAATAGCTAAGAAAAAAATTAATACTCCCCAAGAATATGAAGCTATTTTGACACAGCTTCGGAAATTAGGTTAAGCAGAAAGTGTGGGGAGGGTGGGAAATTAATGAATAATGAATAATGAATAATGAATAATTATTAATTATTCATTATCTATAGTAGGGGCGGGTTTTAGCTAGAATTTTTATCTTTACTCTAAGATTTATACAAACCCGCCCTAATGCACAAAGTTAGATGTGTCAGTTCACTAGGTTAAGTCGCAATTAAATTCAGATTACTAATAGAGGAAAAAAAATGACAACTACTACATCTGAAAACAGCAAAAATCAAGTAATGAAATCATTTGAGCAAATTTTATCTGCTCGCAAAAATATCACATCAAAAGTAGCAACTAAGGAGGAAGAAGCAGAAAAAGAAAAAGGTAAACAAATCTTAGAAACTGCTGCTACTTATACTACTGATAGTATTGTTAAAGGTTTGGCTGATTTACAATTAGATTTTGGTGGTATTGTGAATCAATTATTAGAAAATTTACACCAAGAATCGGCAAAACTTGACGAATTAAAACTAGGCATTGAAATAGAAAATCAACATTTACAAGAGTTACAAAAAATTCGTATTGTTGCTGATGCACTGCATATTTTAACTCAAGAACATCAAGAAAAGTTAGGATTCCTAGAACATAATTTTAATGAACATCAAGAAAATATTACAAAAGATATGACGACTAAGCGAAAGGCTTGGCAAAAGGAACAACAGGAGTATCAATTAGTAGTCGAAGAAGAAAATCAATTGTTAGTTAAACAACGGGAACAAGAAGTTTCAGATTATCAATATGAATTAGAACGTCAACGTAAAATTGAAACAGATGACTATCAAGAAATGAAACGAAATATGGAACGAGAATTACGAGATTTAGGTCAACAAAAGGAAAAACAATGGCAAGAAAGAGAAAGTTATCTGGCAGAAAATCAAGTTGAATTTGAAGAAAACAGAGAGAAGGTTAATGGTTTTGATGAAGAGTTGAAAAAGGCTTATGTTAAAGCTAAAGAGGAGGCAATTCAAGAAGCAAACCGGGAGGCAAAAGTTAAAGCAGATTTGTTTGCTAAAGAGTGGGAAGGAATGAAGAATGGTTATGAGTTAAAGATTCAATCTTTGGAGGAAACAATTGAGCGACAAACTGAACAAATTAGCGATATTTCTACTCAGTTACAAGCTGCAATGCAGCAAGCGCAAGATTTAGCAATGAGAGCTTTTGCTAGTTCTAATAATGGTTCTCAAGCTAAATAGAAGTTCAATTCAAAATTCAAAAGTCAAAATTCAAAAGTATGACTAAGAAACCGGGTTTCTTGAATTGATTATTTTTAAATTACGAAATTTTATTGAACAACCCGGTTTCTTTATAAGTAACACAAGCATCTTGCTTGTAACTATGGTTCAAATATAGAAATTAAATCAAAATTCAAAAGTTAAAATTCAAAAGTATGACTAAGAAACTGGGTTTATTTAGTTGATTATTTTTAAATTACGAACTTTTGCTGAAAAACCCGGTTTCTGTATCAGTAGCACAAGCATCTTGCTTGTAACTATGGTTCAAATATAGAAATTAAAGTCAAAATTCAAAAGTCAAAATTCAAAAGTATGACTAAGAAACCGGGTTTATTTAGTTGATTATTTTTAAATTACGAACTTTTGCTGAAAAACCCGGTTTCTATATAAGTAGCACAAGCATCTTGCTTGTAACTATGATTCAAATTTCGATTTTATTACTTACAAACTTAACAGGAGAAAAAACAAATGGTTAAAAGAGTTAGTGCTAACAATACTAAAGCTGAAATTTTAGAAGCCTTTGCAGAACTAAAAAAGGAAAAATCTGCCCTAGAAGCAGAAATGAAGGAGTTAAGTCAGGGAGGCACAACTATAACTCAAACCTCTGGAAATTCAATATCAAAACAACCAGAAAAAGAAGGCAAAAAATCTATGAAATCAAATCAAACTCAGAACAAACAAACTATGCAATATACAATTGACAATTTACTTGCAATACAAAGTGGTTTTGGTGGAGCTATTAGTGAATTATCAGAAAAGCTGACTTCAGAAGCTACTAAATTAGAAGAAGTTCGACAAAAAGTGGCAGAAGAAATTAAGCAATTAAATGATTTGCACAGTTTAGAAAATATTGAGGAAAATACTTTAGATAATTTGATTCAACAGTATGAACAAAGTGCTAAAGAATTTGAAACAGAATTTAGCGATCGCCAGGAAAATTTACAACAAGAAATGGAGTCAGGCAAAAAAGCTTGGGAGAAGGAACAACAGGAACATCAAAGTAGTATAAAAGAACGAAATGAGCAGCAAAATAAAACTCATCAACGGGATGCTGAAAATTATGAATATGATTTGCAGTTGCAACGAGATTTAGATATTGACGAATATGAACAAAACAAGAAAAATTTGTATCAAGAATTAGAAGAATCTCAAAAACAACAGGAGAAACTTTGGTCGGAAAGAGAGCAGTCTATTTCTGAGCGGGAAAAAGAATTAGCCGAAGTAGAATTGAAGGTACAAGACTTTCAAAAACAACTACAAGCTAATATTAATAATGGTAAGGAAAATGGGCGAAATATTGGCACTTATCAGGCGAAAGTTAAATCCGATTTATTAGCAAAAGAAGTAGACGGAGAAAAGCAATATTATGAACTACGCATTCAATCTTTACAACAGACAATTCAAAATCAAGAACAGCGGATTAAAAACCTATCTCAACAATTAGATTCGACTTTAATTCAAGTTCAAGATTTAGCAGTTAAAGCAATTGAAGGTGCATCAAATTCTCGTTCATTTCAAGCGATGAAAGAAATTGTTTTAGAACAAAAGAATCAGCAAAAGAAAAATTAATTTATAATAAAATTAATGGCGTAACATATCTAATGGTTGTGCATTAGGGCGGGTTTACTTAATCTAAGGGTAAGCATGAAAATTTCTACTAAAACCCGCCCCTACCATTGCACTATTTAAGGTGTGTCAGTCTACTACTGAACTGACACAACCAATTTAGTCCAAAATTGTAGGGTGTGTTAGACGGCTTAAATTAAGACAATGAAAGTCATTTAGCAATCCGTCGTAACGCACCATTTTAGATGTGTCAATCCACTACTAGACTCTGTATTTATTGGCTTGAATACCTCTTTTTAATTAAAGAGAAATCTCATTAAATTATTTTAATTAGCCTAATTATTTATTTTGTCACATTCTTTTTTTTAAATTGTACTATTATATTCACTTTTATTATATTCAGATAATTAGATAGTACAGTTTTTGAACTGTCTACCTATAAATTTTATCTATAAATATCAAACTTTATTTGTATCGTTATAGAAAATCAAAAATATAGCACTATTGAGGTGGAAAGGGCAGATATTTATAGCTTCTAAAACTCACTCATGGATCAATTATAACTTCTAACTTCTGACTTCTAACTTCTGACTTCAGTCAGCGATCGCTTGTGCATCTATACAAACTGTCACTCTATTATCATTCCTATAAATTTATACACCTAAAATCAAAATAAATCAGCTAAAAACTTTGATTGAGGTAGTAATTTTATGACCAACAAATATGTTCAACAAAAAGATACTGCTGCATGGATACTTCAAGTTTGGGCTTCCTTTATTCTTGCCACTGGTGGCACAGCGATAGGCATTATTTATCTACCTGTAGATATTTGGATTAAAAGTTTTATGGGGATGGGTTTAACATTCTCAGTAGGTTCCGCTTTTACCCTAGCAAAAACAATTAGAGATAATCACGAATCTGAAAGAATTAGTGCCAGACTTGATGAAGCAAAAGTTGAAAAATTACTGGCAGATCATCATCCTTTAGATAAGTAGAAAGTATCTATAAAATTCCCATATGGTGGACAAATACTTCTACACAGTTGAATACTAATAATAGAAAAAAATTGGGCACGACACGGGTTTTTCAAAGGTCTGTACAGATGATGAAAAACGATTAATCCGTGTATTAGTGCCCAAATTTTTGTTTATCTCATAGGCAGCAACTCTACCTATTTACTAATAAGTAAGCAGGCGCAAAAAAAAACAAGTATGTAACCAAAAATAAAGTTAGTGAAAAACCTGTTTCTTTTTGGTCTCTGAGTTCTGCCTTATCATCACAATAATTTTTAATGCTTACCTACTTATTTTATGATTTACCTAAGTTTATTATTAGAAATAATTTGTAATTTTTAGAGATAGTGGAGAGAGTAGGTATCTGGGTACAATAACAGTAGAGTCGATTGTTAATTAATCAGACTTAATCTTAGATATTTTTGGGGTGTGATGTGAGTCGGCAATACCTTGATAGAAATTTAACTACACAGGGAAAACTAGGAGGTAAATCATGTCAACAAAACAATCTGCTAATTTTAGGAATATATCTTTGGCTAATTTTATTGGGTTAATATTTGTGGTTGTATTTGGTATTCCTCTACTCTCATTTTTAAAACCCACAGTCAAAATAGCCTGCTCCTGCTTACCACGAAACGAAGCAAAAGCATATATAGGTTTTATTAATAAAGGACAACAAGCTTATTATTTTGAAAAAGGTAAGTTGAGCGATAACATCCCTGATTTAGGAATAGGTATCAAGTTAGAAACATCAAATTACTCATACAAAATTAAACGAATTAATAGTCTGACAGTGATAGCGACTGCTACTACTAAACATAAAAACTCACCTTATTATTATAAACCTATACACCTGCGATTTTTTGGGACAAGATTAAGATTACCTTTTTCTCAGCGGATACCTCTAGGTAAAAGTTATTTAAAAAGTTATTCTGGCATAGTATATATTAAAGACGGTACTCCTCAATCAATGATTTGTGAAACTGACGAACCCTCATTAACAGCACCTGATAATTTTCAATCTTTTGACCAATGTCCATTAGGTTCTTCAGCACTATAAAATATCTGTACTTTACTCAGATTTTTGGTGTTTATTTTACTGTCTGGTTTGGAGGAGTCGATTATTAATTAATCAGACTTAATCTTAGATATTTTGTGGGTGTGATGTGAGTTGGCGATGCCTTGATAGAAATTTAACTACACAGGGGAAAATAGGAGGTAAATCATGTCAACAAAACAATCTGCTAATTTTAGAACAATATCTTTGGTTGATTTTATCACGTTATTTGTATTTGCTTTGGTATTTATCATGGCTTTGCCCTCGTTTTTAAACCAAGCCCAGGTATACAAACAAAACGAAGGAAAACAATACATAAGTTCAATTAATAAAGGACAACAAGCTTATTATGCTGAAAATGGTGAGTTTAGCGATAATATTTCTGATTTAGGATTAGGTATCAAGTTAGAAACATCAAATTACTCATACAAAACCAAACGAGTTAATAGTCTGAGGGTTATAACTACTGCTACTACTAAAAATAACTTACCTTATTATTATGAACCTATACGCTTGCCTTTTTTTAGGACAAGATTACCTTTTTCTCGGCGGATACGTATATCTGAAGATGCTTTAAAAAGTTATTCTGGCATAGTATATATAGTATATATTAAAGACGGTACTAGCAGAACTAGCAGATCAATGATTTGTGCAACTGACGAACCCTCATTAACAGCACCCGATAATTTTCAATCTTTTGACCAATGTCCGTTAGGCTCTTCAGCACTATAAAATATCCATACTTTTTCTGTCAAAACAGTCTTTTGGGAAATTTCTAGATCAACCTATCTTATTTTATACAACAGCCATGCTAAAAGAACTAGCAATTGAAACCCGTGGATTAACTAAACAATTCGATCGCAACATAGCGGTGAATGACCTCTATTTACAGGTAGCAACCGGGGAAGTTTATGGAGTTATCGGACCAAATGGCGCTGGCAAAACTACCCTATTACGAATGTTAGCTACCGCCGAAGAACCCACAATTGGGGAAATATATATCAGTGGAGAACGTCTACTGCGCGACCATACCAACCCCACCCTTAAACAACGCCTCGGTTTTTTGCCAGACGATTTTCCGGTATATGACGACCTAACTGTGTGGGATTATCTCGACTATTTTGCCAGACTTTACAATTTGCGCGAACCCCACCGTTCGCGCCGACTGTTTACTGTCTTGGAATTGGTGCAATTGGTGAATAAACGCAATAGTTTAATTTCTACTCTGTCGCGGGGTATGAAACAACGTCTGAGTTTGGGGAGAACTATTATTCACGAACCCCTACTACTATTATTAGATGAACCTGTTTCTGGTTTAGACCCCATTGCCAGAATGCAGTTTCGGGAAATTATCAAAGCTTTGCAGGAAGCAGGAATGACAATAGTAATTTCTTCCCATATTCTGAGTGACTTGGCAGAACTTTGCACTTCGGTGGGAATAATGGAATTAGGTTATTTGGTAGAAAGTGCTTCTCTCCAAGAACTTTATCAACGTCTTAGCACTCAGCAAATTTTGATTTCTGTGATGAGTGGGTTATCAGAGTTAATTGCGGAAATTAAAAATTCTCCCTGGGTGGAAGCTTGGGAAGTTTTGCCAGAAGGTCAACAAGTACAAGTTCAATTTTCGGGAACTCCCGAAGATGCTGCTAGTTTGTTGCGATCGCTCATTCTTGCCAATATCCCAGTCACAAATTTCCATTGTACTCAAGAAGATTTGGAAGCAATTTTTCTCAAACTCGGACATCAGCAAGCTAGTTAAAGTCAAAAATTGGAGAACCCGCCCCCCAGGGTTCATCTCATCTGGTGGTTGAGCTTCATTAATTGTTGGAGAACCCGCCCCTACTATTGCAACATTTTAGGCGTGTCACGCAACTACTGCTACCCATAAACTACTTCTTCCTTATTTCGTTGGAGTCATTACTTATGTTATCTAAACCATTAGTCAATTTATTCAATTGGAATCCTCAATTATTCCGAGAAATTAAAGGTCGCCTCAAAACCAGAAATGTAGCGATCGCTATCTCTGCATCTCTCCTCTGCCAATTTCTTGTTATGATGACTTTTCTAGCAAAACTTCCAGAAAAATATGATACTGGTATTAACTGGTCATATTGGTGGGCAGATATCTTTATCACTTTTAATCGGATTTTGTTTCCTTTGATCTTGGTTGGCGGTGTCTATATGTTAGTAGCTGATTTAGCTAAAGAGGAACGTCTTGGTACTCTCAATTTTCTTCGTCTAAGTCCCCAGTCTAGTCAGAATATTTTGCTTGGCAAACTATTAGGAGTGCCAATTTTAATTTACTTAGCAGCAGCTATTTCTTTGCCTCTACATTTGTGGGCAAATATCTCATCATATTTCTCTTTATCTTGTTTTTTTGCATTTTATGGAATCTTAATTATAGTTTGTTGTTTTTTCTACAATGCCTCACTACTATTCGTGTTTTTGGGGGGTACTCAAGCTTGGTTGATTTCTGCAATAGCAGGTCTATTTTTGCCAGTCATTATGTCTTTTGCCTCTGTTAGTTATGATAGTAGTCTTAACCGCATTGAATATTATCCAGAAATTATAATTCTAGTAATTTTAGTTTTGTTAGGAAATTACTGGCTTTGGCAAGCTGTAAATCGTCGTTATCGAAATCCTAATGCCACAGTTATTAGCAAAAAACAAAGCTATTGGTTAATGGGATGTTTCCAAGTTATTCTACTACTGTTTTGCTTCAATATTATTGGTGAAAATTTAACTGAGATTTTAGAAGCATCATTGTTGTTCTGCTGCACTATTAACTTGTTCATTTTTTTGTTACTAATTGCTTTCTTATCACCTCAACGACAAACTGTCCAAGATTGGGCAAGATACAGACATCTACAAGTTAATAATGATGAAACTGCGATTGTCAAGGGATTAGGTATTAGTTTAAAACAAGATTTAATCTGGGGTGAAAAAAGTCCGCCTTTAGTAGCAATAGCAATTAATGTAGTCATTACTGCTGTAATTTTGATTTCCGGGATTTTACTTTTGAATAACAACGAAATTAACGGAATTATACTACCAGCTATTTTGACTTTAATTCTCAGTCTAAATTTAATCTTGATTTATGCCGCAATTACTCAGCTTGTACTGTTGATGAAGGTGAAAAATCCTAAAAATTGGGCTGTGGGAATATTAGGTAGTTTGATTACTTTACCACCTATTGCTTTATCGTTACTTTCAATTACACCTGGAAACTCCCCTAACTTATGGTTATTGTCAACTTTTCCCTGGCTCTCCTTTCCTAATAATTCTCTAGCAATAACCCCAATGTTAATTACAATTATTGCTCATTGGAGTGTCTTGACACTATTAACTTTACAACTGACTCGAAAAATCCAAAAATTAGGTGTATCTGATTCTCAGAAATTACTGATAGGTCAAAAAAATTGAAGAATTCACCATGGAAAATTTCTCATTGGAGTTATAACTTATGTTATCTAAACCATTAGTCAATTTATTCAATTGGAATCCTCAATTATTCCGAGAAATTAAAGGTCGCCTCAAAACCAGAAATGTAGCGATCGCCATATCTGCATCTCTCCTCTGCCAATTTCTTGTTATGATGACTTTTCTAGCACAACTTCCAGAAAAATATGGTGCAGATATTGTTAGCTATAACCAGTATTGTATAAAAGCAGAAAAATATTGTACTGGTATTAACTGGTCAGGTTGGTGGGCAGATATCTTTCTCACTTTTAGCTGGATTTTGTTTGCTTTGACCTTACTTGGTGGAGTCTATATGTTAGTAGCTGATTTGGCTAAAGAGGAACGTCTTGGTACTCTCAATTTTATTCGTCTGAGCCCCCAGTCTAGTCAGAATATTTTGCTTGGCAAACTATTAGGAGTGCCAATTTTAATTTACTTAGCAGCAGCTATTTATTTGCCTCTAAATTTGTGGGCAAATATATCATCAGGGTTGTCTTTATCTTGGTTTTTTGCATTTTATGGAATCTTAATTATAGTTTGTTATTTTTTCTACAATGCTTCATTCCTTTTCGTCTTTTTAGGAGGTACTCAAGCTTGGTTAGCTACTACGATAGTTGGGATATTTTTCTGGGTGATTATGGTTAATGGTCTAAACTATTTTTATATAGACTATTGTTGTGAGGTTAATTATCCCTATTCCGATCATTATGTTTTCTTCGTCGAAGATGTATCTCCAGAAATAATCAATGTAATGCATGTAATAATTTTGGGTTTGCTTTTGGGAAATTACTGGATTTGGCAAGCTGTAAATCGTCGTTATCGAAATCCTAATGCCACAGTTATTAGCAAAAAACAAAGCTATTGGTTAATGGGATGTTTCCAAGTTATTCTACTACTGTTTTGCTTCAATATTATTGGTGAAAATTTAACTGAGATTTTAGAAGCATCATTGTTGTTCTGCTGCACTATTAATTTATTCAGTTTTTTGTTACTCATTGCTTTCTTATCACCCCAACAACAAACTTTACAAGATTGGGCAAGATACAGACATCTACAAGTTAATAATGATGAAACTGCGATTTTGAAAGGGTTAACTATTAGTTTAAAAGAAGATTTAATCTGGGGTGAAAAAAGTCCGCCTTTAGTAGCAATAGCAATTAATTTAGTCATTACTGCTGTAATTTTGATTTCCGGAATTTTACTTTTGAATAACAGCGAAATTAATGGAATTATACTATCAGCTATTTTGACTTTAATTCTCAGTCTAAATTTAATCTTGATTTATGCCGCAATTACTCAGCTTGTACTGTTGATGAAGGTGAAAAATCCTAAAAATTGGGCTGTGGGAATATTAGGTAGTTTGATTACTTTACCACCTATTGCTTTATCGTTACTTTCAATTACACCTGGAAACTCCCCTAACTTATGGTTATTGTCAACTTTTCCCTGGCTCTCCTTTCCTAATAATTCTCTAGCAATAACCCCAATGTTAATTACAATTATTGCTCATTGGAGTGTCTTGACACTATTAACTTTACAACTGACTGGAAAAATCCAAAAATTAGGTGCATCTGATTCTCAGAAATTATTGACAGGTCAAAAAAATTGAATAATATTCAATTAGTTTGGAATGGAAGTGTGATAAGAAACCGGGTTTATCGAAGGTAGATGTTAGTATGGTGGAGCATTTAATATAAACCCGGTTTCTATATTTTTTTTCAACCGATACTACCGGATTTTATATGACTGAGAAAAAATTGAAATCTGGGGCGGGTTCTATTACCAAAAAATAGACAACAAAATACACTTTTTCCTCTGAATACTTGTGCTTATACCAATTACCAAAAGTAATGCTATACTTAGGTGAAACTTCAATTATTAAGTCATTAACACAGGCCCATGGAACCTTTTTGATAATTAGCACCCCAGGAGCGTGTTAATTATTTATGTTTTTACTTCTCGCCCACTCCCCCACTCCCCTACTCAAGAAAGTGTAGAAAAGTTTTTGAGAAATGGTATTAAACCCGCCCCCTATTTCGGGAAAATCTCAACTTAATTCCAAATATTTATCGTATCAATTTATCAAAATAGAAATTAAATATACTTCTTTTGCAGTGAATTTCTCACTAAACTTGGGATGTCAGAAGGTCGTTTTGCTACTGGTATTTTAACTGCTTCAAAAGCTGCAATTTTACT
Organism: Dapis hubbardiae BLCC-M172; assembly: GCF_050016015.1. NCBI lineage: Bacteria > Bacillati > Cyanobacteriota > Cyanophyceae > Oscillatoriales > Microcoleaceae > Dapis > Dapis hubbardiae. The sequence goes on along the minus strand of NZ_JBNHEQ010000015.1, from coordinate 35,945 downwards.
TTCAATCTCACCATTATAATCATATTTTTCACCAGCAACCCTAGCACTAATTAAACTATTAGCATGACTATAATTCTGATTTATGGGAGAATAAGTACCAGAAATATAAGCAACTACAGGTTTATCAATTGTTTCTGAAATATAAGAAGCTGCTATTTCTTCACTTGCACCCTCAACCTCTCCTATCAAAACAATTAACTCTGTACGCTCATCCTCATCTAATATTTGTAACCACTGGAGAAAAGAAGAACCAACAATTGGATCGCAACCAAGACTCACAGAAATAGACTGCCCCAACCTTGACTTTGTTAGTTCCCAGGCAACTTCATAAGTAAGAGTATTACTGCGACTGATAATACCAATTGGACCTGGAGTATAAAACTGAGTCGGATGAGTACCTACTAACAACCGATCTGGTACAATAATACCCGCACAGTTAGGTCCAACAATCAGAGTTTCTGTAGCCTCAGCTTTTCTCAATAGCTTGACCATATCTAGGGGAGGCACCCCTTCTGTAACAATCACAATTTGTTTAAGACCCGAAGCGATCGCCTCTAAAGCAGCATCCAATACCTGATAAGCAGGCATAACTATCACCGTGGTATCAATTATACCCACCTTTGCCACTGCTTGCTCTACCAAACTAAAAACAGGAATACCATGCCATTCTTTTCCCCCTTCTCCAGGACTAATACCCGCTACCACATTTGTGCCACAAGACTTCATCATTAAGGCTATCTGGGTAGATATTTTTTCTGTCACACCCTGAACTATGACTTTGCTATCTTGAGTTAAATTCATCTTAAATAATTGATAATTGATAATGGATAATTGATAATTGATATAGCAATTCCCACAGTTATGAAGTACAGTTATTTTTCTTATTTTCTACTTCCCTACTCCCTACTCCCTACTCCCTTCTTTCGATAGAGAAACAGCCTTATTAACTGCATCCTCTAAGTTTTCCATAACCTCTACTGGTAGACCTGATAAACGTTCCCTAGCTCTGCTAATTCTACCTCCTAATAAACGCAGTACAAACGAATTTTTTTTCTGGTCTATACTTTTGAAATTATTCAAATATTCATATATTATAGTAATCAACTCATCGCTTGTCTGAACTATACCTATAACATTTATCAAAACTACCTTAACATTTTCTTTTTTACTAACTAAATCCAAAGCAGTAAACATTTGCGATCGCAAACTATCCTTTACTTCCAAATAATCACCCAACTTAATATTAAGAAAATTAGCTGGTTTTCCCTGAGCTTGCATGACCAAATCAACAGTAGTCATTGTTAAACCTTCACCATTGCATAAAATCCCTATATTCCCCTGTAATTCTGTCAATTTCAGTCGATAATCTGGAATTATTTTTTCACTACTAAGACCATTAATATTACTCGTCACCAAAGCCGAATTGTTATCTATTCCCTTTAATTGTTCCTGTTGAATTTCATGATTATTACTAATATTTTTGCCAACTAAACTCACCAAATCTGGATGACGACCTAGAGCATAATCATTAACACTAACCTTACCATCTAAAGCCATTACTTCTCCTCTCGGACTAATACCAAGAGGATTAATTTCTACCAAATCTAAATCCTTTTCAACAAATAATTGATACATTTTTTCTACTATATGGCTCACTGATTCTATCAGTTTTCCTTGCAGTCCAATTTTTACCATTAAACGACGTGCATAAAAAGGGGAAAATTCTTGATTAACAACCACCTGCTGCATATTTTTCATAGCTGTTTCTGTATCAATACCCCCTTGTGCTGAACCAAGAAGTACAGGGCGACGTACTATTGGGTCTAAAACAACTGCCAAATATAATTCCTGGTCAGCATTATATTTTGCCTCTGCCAACAAAACTTCTGGATACTCATCTTTAATTGGCAAATTAAAAATTGTCTGAGCTGCTGCCACAGCATCAATTGTATTTTCAACAAATTTAATTCCGCCTAAACTATTTCTTTCCCCAGTATGAACTTGAGACTTAAGTACCACTGGATAGGGTATTTTTAATCTTTTTAAATCTTTAGGATAATCTATTCTTTGAGATGGCAAAACAGGTATTCCCATCTCACTAAACAATGCCTTTGCTTGATATTCTAATAAATCCATATCCACTTAATCTTTGATTTGCTCTAGTTCATAATTTTTTGGGAGATTTCATTTGAGCATTCCCAAGATTTTGATAAATTTTGCAGCTATACTTGACAACTGATAACTGATAACTGAAATTACCAAATACTTGCAGATAAAATAGTCATTAATAATGCTAAGTTTCTTAATATTATTGAAGGAGTATAATAATTCCTATCACCCATAAATTGCTCCATCAATCATCCAGTTTTTCCAATTTTTTTTGATCCTTTGAGCTTTTTCTAGCAATTGAATTTTTATAACTCATTTTTGTTATGGACATCAAAAAATAAACATCATTCAAGTATAGCAATTCTTAACCTTAACAATTGTTATGCCTATAACTTTGACTACAACTATTTTTATTCAATCATAGCAATTTGCGGGCATATTTGCTACAAATAGAGAAGTAATTATCACAATTAAATCTTTATTTTCTCTATTTTCTCTATTTTTTATGTCTCTGTTCCCTTTTCCTAGTTAAGCTGTTCCTAATAACTACAGTTTTGTAGCATTGTTTAATCTAATTTTTGTAACAGAAAACTGAAATTTCACAACTTAGAAATATATAGTCATTTCACTTTAGATTGAGACAAAGCTTCCTTGCTATGAGGGAGTTTCAGACGAAAAAACGTCTCATTTTTAAGTTAAACTACTATAATTGCTATATAAACTGCCATATTAATCTGTTAAAGACATTATCAATAGCTATAGCCACTTGTAAAATCACTATCAAAACAAGTCAGAAGTCATAAGTTAGGAGTCAGGAGTTGTTTTGGTAATAGGAATTTTGAGCAACCCTCCAAAAACATTTCGCCAATCAAGGGGGGGGGTTGCGCGACCCAATCCTGTTTGATAATAAATAATAAGCGTTCTACTAATAGTTGATTTATTAAGTAAATATTAAAAAGTTTAATCCCTTGCTAGATTTTGGTTTTGTGAGTTATGCTTCATTGGAGCATAAATTCCTGAGAGCTAGGTATAGCGCTACACGCAACTCAGAAATTATAAGTCAGAAGTCATTTCTAAACTGAGGAGAGAGAATTTAGTAGTGTCCTAAACTTTGCTTCGACTGCTATAAAATCCGACTTTTCCTGTGGAATGGAGAGTTAACAGCTAAGTTAACAAAGCAGCTCTAAACTTACCCCAACCCTAAGGTTGCCAGGGAAGCATTTGCAGAGTATCTCTTTAGGACAGCAATCTCCCAAAATACAATTTTGAGCTTTAGCAACTCCATTCCTGCTTCTATGAGACCCAAAGACTACACTCTGTAAAGTTATTATTGACCAAAAAATAAGGTCTCAAGCCTCCCCTTTTAAGGGGATGAAAAAAATAAACTTCAGTATTTCAAGCCTCTGGGTTTAGCCAGAGGTACTGTTAATTGATAACTGTTAACTGTTAACTGATAACTGATAACTGAAATGACCTAGGCTAATTCTGCTTGGGAACTCTACCTATTGATCCACATTGTTTTCTAAATTAAGAACAGCATTAAAGTCTATGTCCATTTAAAAATCACATTCTGCAAATTTATAAAGCCTCAACTAAAAAAGCATTTTCTATTTATGCCCACAGTGAGAAAATATTTGAGAACTTGGGTAAAATCTATATGCTTTAGTAGTTATACCGATTTATTTTAAGGATGTCACAAACAGTTTCAAACTTTAAAATGTCAAATAATTGCCTGAAACTATTGTATTGTCAAAATTTTTAGTAATCGCAAATATAACTTCTGACTTATAACTTCCGACTTCTGACTTCCATGAAACGGTACTATCCCCAACTGTTAACTTTCCCCATCACCTCTATGAACCGTTTTTACCCATTTTAGTCGCTTAGGTAATATAGACATTCGACCAATCGTAACACCCATAACCACAAACCAATGCAACATATAAAAAGTTCCCCGCACACTTTCTAGGAAAGTCACAAATAAAGACAATGGATGTTCTTTTCTCAAAGCCAACTCCATTCCCTTTTCCTCTTGTGCTAAACTTCTTTCTCGTTTCCGAGTTCGACGTAAACCAATAAACATTCCTAACAAGGACACCATCACAGTAAACACAGCTAAGGGACTGGTTATTGGTAAACGACGTAAGATTATTGACATCAAAAAATCAGGGACAGCAGCAACTGATATTAGATATTGTGTTACCAAAAATTGCCATAAGTCCCAAGTTTTACCAAATCTCATCCGGTTACGCAAAATCAATTTCCAGTAGTCTAGATAGCGCTGATATCCTCCTTCGGCCCATCGGGAACGTTGATGCCACAAAGCTATAGAGTTAGTCACTCCTTCTTCCATTACCGCTGGAAAAGCCATAAAATCTATATCCCATTGATTTAGATGTAGACGAATAGTTAAATCTAAATCATCAGTAATAGTTTCTTCATTCCACCCACCACATTCTTCTAAAGCATTCAGACGCACGAACTGGCCATTTCCTCTCAGTTCTCCAATCCCACCAATGGCAATTCGCTGTTCCTGAAAAAAACCATCTAGGACCATTTCTGAAGATTGTCCCTTTGTCCAAAAATTTAGACCTGAATTAGCGATCGCTTTTCTTACTTGTACTGCTCCTACTTTTTCCCTATCAAAAAGTGGTGCTACCTTTCGGAGTAAATCGGGTGTTACCTCTGCATCTGCATCAAATACTCCTACAATTTCTCCCCTCACAAAAGGTACAGCAGTATTTAGAGCGCCTGACTTACCACCCCCAGCATCTGGACCTCTTCTAATCACTTTTAGCTGTTGATATTCCTGAGACAACTTTTCTAACAATACAGGGGTACTATCTGTACTATTGTCATCTATTACCCACAGCTCATAATTATTAGTAGGATAATCCAAAGCACAGATATTTTTTACCAATTTGCTAATTACAGCTTCTTCGTTTTTAGCTGCTACTAACAGAGATATATAAGGCCATTGTGCTAAATTTTCTTCTGATAGAGGTTTTGGAGCTAGTTTTGGTTTAGCAAATAGTATTCTCAAAAGTTGAACTGATAGTAAACCTGTCAAACCCAGAATTATCCAGTATCCCCAGGACAGCAAATGCAGGATGATAGTAGTAGTCCAGATCAGCGATAGCATAAATGCTGCTTTACGTCTACGACCACGACCATCGTAAATATTCTGATGACTGAGCTTTGTTTCGACAACTTCCGTTTCTTGCTCTATTTGGTTAGTATCTGAACTTTTCTGTTGTTCTGATGCCTGATAATTTTGCTGTTCATTATCTGAGTCATGGTTTTGATAAATTTGGGTTTCCTGATAGTAATCGTTTTTTGGCCAAGAACTGTCGGGCATAATTCAACTAATCTTAAAAGATCCAACCACTAATAATTTTCTTATGTTTAAGAGACTAACCTAATTCTGCCTTAAAAAACTATAAAGATGGTCTTTTTACCTCTGGAGTCTAGGTTTAGAGGAGTTTTGGGTTGAGAATTTTAGTTTTTGATAATTTCAGGACTTACATCTCTTTATAGTTGTAAGCTAATCTATATATTAGATGCTATAGGGGTCTGTCAACTTGGAAATAATAGATAAATTTTTGTAAGCTTGATTTAGGGGTAATTCTGGGGTAATTCTTTTGACAATTGGTTAGTTGTCAAAACTATTTTTACAGATTAATAGTTATTTTTTCATATATCTAGTGTTGTGCTTAAGTGATAAATTTGTTGGAATGATTTGATTTCTAGGAATGGGAAAGTTACTCTCATCCAATAGCTTGATCTAATAGCAAATCTCATGCATTGTTGCTAAATCTCCTTGGGAGTAGGTCGGAGGAAGTATGGTTATTAGACATAAGATATCTTGGCTTAATGCCGATAATCATTAAAAAAATGACTGAAGCTTACTTATTACTTAATAACTGAAGTATTGATCAAGTCTAATATTCTTTTTGGAAATTGCTATAGGGTTTCTCAAGCTTATGAGGTACATAAGCTCTTTAATTTCTTTTCTATTCCCAGTTAAGTGTTCCCTCAAACCTAGAATTTTGTACTTCACCAAGATGGGAATTGCTATATAAGACATAGTTACTCTTTTTAATCTTTATCCCCAAATCTGCTATATCCTGATTTTCAGCTATCATTATTTAATTCAATCTATAATAGGAATTTCATAAAATATTGCTACGGTCACGAAATAAAGAATATCGGTTCTGGGTTATAGGTGATATAAGTATGGAAAAAAGAGACGAAAAAAGGTTTAATTTTTACAATTTATCGAAGGTCTAATCTGACTTGTTCAGCAATTAAAAATTTTAATGTCGGCGACGGTGGTTTGGGTAGCATTCAGCAGGAAAACAATTCCCTATCCTTAAAAAAGAGAGGATTGACGCAAAGGAAAAATTTTTCTTTTATCTTGGTAGATTGGATATACTGCTCTAACACTCTTTTGCAGATCCACTCCGCAATTTAAGTCGGCGACAAGGCGAAGTGGGTTTGCGTTTTGCTGGTGCAAAACGACCGCTTTTTTTCATTTAAAGGGGTGAATTCTCAGACTTTAATAACATAAGAGAATTCTAGGATGATAGCTATATCAGCTCAGATCTGAAATATAATCATTATACATATACTTGCTAAATTTCCTAGTTATATAAACAGAAAAAAACTAGGTTTTGATGGATAGTATTTATTACGGAGATTATAGAATAGGATGCCACAAATTAATCAATTAAAGCCAGCCGAAAAGGGAGAAATAGCTGTTTATGCTCCATATTACACAGAAAAAAGACGTAAATATTTAGGTCATGCTATTAGCCTATACAAACAAAAAAATTTAGAAGGAGCAAGAAATATAGAAGGAGGCGAAAATATTCCTTTTGTTATTACCTGGAATGTTTCTATATTACCTGCAGACATAACTCGTTGCAGAATGCAGTTTGATGGTAATCAAGAACTCAGCTATGAAATTATGATGGCTAGTTATGAGTTTGTTGATTTTTTAATCGATGTCTTACTGAATTATAACAGAACTCGCATAATTGATTTTTCTAAGACTTTCTACGGAAAGTTACTCCGCTACGAGTAATTGAGGTTTGAGAGTCACTTCTAAGACTAACCCTTGAAAATAATATTTCACCTTACTCCTAACTTTGGACCTATTGTACTAAATCCACTATAATGTTTGTTATATATCCTGAAAAAAGATTTTATAGCACTACCCATTATGGTTAGGACATTGATAAATGCTCAAACGAGCGTCAGGGATTATTTTTGACTTTTGAAGGCATGACTTTTGACTTGCCCGTACCGCTATATATCCTAGGTTGGAGATATAAACAGGAATACTTGCCCTAAAAATGCGATAATTTCCAAAAGTTCATTAATTGCAGGAGTGAGGATGTGCCAAAATCTGCAAATTATTTGCTAATTGGATCGACTGAACCTTACAGTGGCAAGTCTACAATTACTTTAGGAGTAGCCCATGAGTTACAAGGGCAAGGTATAAGTATTGCCTATGGAAAACCTGTGGGAAACTGTTTAACTCCAACATCTATTCCGACAGATGCTGATGTGCAGTTTATAACTGACACTCTCAAGCTTTCAGAAAATGGTATTCGACCAACTTTGTTGATGCTGGACGAAAGTACCATAGATAAGCGGTTGCTGGGAGAAGACAAAACAGATTATCAAAAATCTCTAGCCCAATATTTACAGGTAAAGGGAGAAGCTTTAGTAATATTAGAGGGACCTAGTAACTTAGATGAGGGTAGTCTGTTTGAATTATCACTGCCACAAGTTGCCGAAGTTCTTCATGCTTCTGTAATTTTGGTAACTCGTCCAAATTCACATTCTTATATAGACTCTTTACTCTCAGCTAAACAACGTTTAGGTAGTTCTCTTCTAGGTGTAGTTATTAATGATGTCCCAATAGTAGCACAAGAAACAGTAACTAAAGTAGTAAAACCTTTTCTGGAAGCAAGGAATATACCTGTATTAGGAATATTGCCTAGAAGCAGTCTCCTACGCAGTGTCACAGTTGAAGAATTAGTTAAGCAATTAAAAGCTCAGGTGCTTTGTCGCCCTGACCGCCTGAATTTAATGGTAGAAAGCTTGACTATTGGTGCAATGAATGTTAGTGCAGCGATCAAATATTTCCGTAAGGCTACAAATATGGCAGTAGTTACGGGGGGCGATCGGACAGACATTCAGCTAGCAGCTTTAGAAACTTCAACCCATTGTCTAATTTTAACTGGGCAACTTCCACCTGATGAGTTAGTGCTGCGTCGTGCGGAGGATGTAGAAGTACCTGTTTTGTCAGTGGACTATGATACCCTATCTACTGTGGAAATTATAGATCGAACCTTTGGTAGTGTTCGTCTACATGAACCTGTCAAAGTAGAATGTGTTAAAAGACTAATGGCACAAAATTTTGATTTTGAACGCTTGTTCAATCATTTTCAGCTAGGAACATAGCGAAGAAATTATTGGTCTTGATTTCAGATACCATGAAAACCCATTGGTATAACCTTGGGTAATGCTAACCAACAAACAGGTTTGGCATCTAATTGGCATTTCATCAAATATCCAAACCTCACTACGGTTATACTGACTGTCAAATATAACTGTTAAGATCCTTGCTTTCTGGGGGTCTTCAGTTGGGTAGCAGTTAGATGATAAGTTTACTGTAGTGAGACTATTGGTTTGATAGTCGAAACGATTGATGACCCCAAACATTTATTTTCTAATATCTACTCTTGGTTTATGAACTGAGAGCTAGGATAGCCCCATCTCTATCAAATCAATGTCCTACCTGTTGTCCATTGCGTGATAATCTGGCAAGTCCATTCCTATATAAAGACCCTTTTAATCCAGGGGGTACTATACCGGAAATAATGGGAAGGGGAGTAAGGGGAAATTCTCAGGCTGGTTGTTCCAAAGCTTTTGCACATCCTGATGTTTCTATATGATTAATTTTTTGGACTCAATTGTGATTTTTCCTACAAAATATAATGTACAAAAATATATTTAATTGCTATAATCCCTTTGGCAGTTTTATTACATATAGATAAAATCTTTGAGTCAATCAATTGATATACCCAAGGTAGATGATTTTTTACAGGAACTTTTAGCAATCCAACAAACAGGTTCTAAAAGAATTGCTGTGTTGGGTTCTCGTCATGTTCCTATTACTCATCAACAATTAATTGAGTTGGTAAGTTATGCTTTGGTATTAGGTTCAAATCATATTATTACATCAGGTGCAACAGGTACTAATTTAGCAGCAGTTCGAGGTGCAATGAGGGGTGACCCTAATTTGGTTACGGTTATTTTACCTCAAAGTCTGAAACGGCAACCAAGAGAATCTCGCCAAGAATTGGAGAAGGTCATTCATTTGGTGGAAAATCCTAAAAATGATCAATTATCTTTAGCTGAAGCAAGTTCTATTTGTAACCAAGAAATTGTTTCTCGATGCCAACAGTTGATTTGTTTTGCTTTTCACGAAAGTCATACTTTATTGAAGACTTGTCAAGATGCAGAAGAACAACGTAAAGTAGTAACTTTGTTCTACCTAGATTAATTTTCCTAAAAAAATGAGTTTGTTGGAGTTACCAGCACCATCTATTTTACTTGATGCCATCGTAATAGGAGCAATCCTAGTTTACGCACCTTTTTTAGTAGTAGCCTACGGTCGTGTTAAAGTAGGCTATGATTTGGGTGCGCCTCGTGCTTTGTTTGAGAAATTGCCTGATTATGCTAAGAGGGCAACTTGGGCACATCAAAATTCTTTTGAAACTTTTCTTTTATTTGCAACAGCTTCTTTTATGGCTTATTTGACAGAACAAGATTCTGTGTTAGCTATAGGAGCAGCAGTAGCTTTTGTGATTGGACGATTTTTTTATTCGATCTTTTATATTTTGGATGTACCTATAGGGCGATCGCTCATGTTTGTTATTAGTTCTTCTGGTACAGCTATTTTGTTTATTCTAAGTTTAATTAGTGTCAATAGTTAGACTTCTTCCAGAACTCAGGGAATAGGGAACAGGAAGTCAATAGGATCTGTAATTAATTTGGCATAGGAACTTAGGAATTTTTATTAAGTACAATCAAAATAATATCTAATAAAAGTTATGGCATCTACATCATCATTTGATATAGTTAGCGATTTTGATAGACAAGAATTAGTGAATGCTATAGACCAAGCAGAGCGAGAAATTAAAGCTCGCTATGACTTGAAAGATTCTAATACAACATTAGAATTAGGCGAAGATACTATTACGATTAATACGAGTAGTCAATTTAGTTTAGATGCGGTTCATACTGTTTTACAAACTAAGGCAGCTAAACGGAATTTATCGTTAAAGATATTTGATTTTGGTAAAGTTGAATCTGCTAGTGGCAGTAGAGTTAGACAAGAAGTTAAGCTGCAAAAAGGTATTAGTCAAGAAAATGCTAAAAAAATTACTAAGTTAATTAAGGATGAATTTAAAAAAATTCAAGCATCTATTCAAGGTGATGCTGTGAGAGTTTCTGGTAAGTCTAAAGATGAATTACAAACAGTAATGCAAAGGTTAAAAGCAGAAGATTTTCCCATGCCATTACAATTTACTAATTATCGTTAGAAGAGGGAGTAGGGAGTAGGGAGTAGGGAGTAGGGAATAGGGAATAGGGAATAGGGAATAGGGAGTAAGGGAGTAAGGGAGTAGAGGAGTAAGGGAGTGGGGGAGTAGGGAACAAACAAAAAATATTTACTCTCCTCTAAATTCCAATTTCTTCTAACTTCTGAGTCCTAATCTTACCAAAATATTTTTTGAATAAATTCTAATTAATCATCAGGAAATTGCCAACAAGAAATACGCTCAATATGGGTACTATTGCAATTAGGGCATATTTTTTCCCAGGATGAATCTACCCATTCATATTCACAGCTATGACAATGACAAAATATATTATTAAGATTAGCGTCTTGAATTTTTTTCTGCCAGGCTTGCAATAGAGAAGTATCTTCTTGTTTGTTATTTTTTGACATTTTTATACATTTAACACAAATCTTTTTTTAGCGTTACTGAACTAAGGGATTAATCTTTGTATTTCCTCTTTCTCTAAAACTATAATTCCAATGGGTAAATAAAATATATATAATTCCTCCCACACTCCCTAATTCATCCAGCAAATATGCAAGCCCTTTTTTTCTGCCTATCCAGATTTAATTTCCCTTGCCCTTTCCCAACTTTTATTAGCCTCTTCCATCAAACCCAAATCTCTCAAAACATTTCCTTTCTCATTCCAACCATCATAAAAATTAGACTTAATTTCTAATGCCTTGTCATAGCAATTAACTGCTTCTGTCAAATTTCCCAAACTAACCAAAAAATTAGCCTTATTATACCAAGCTAAATAATAATTTCCCTTAATTTCTAAAGCTTTATCACAACTAGATAGCGCCTCCTCCCATCTCCCCAATTTTCCCAAAGCTTCAGCACGGTTATTCCAAGCCAAATAATCATCAGACTTAATTTCTAAAGCCTTGTCATGGCTGGCGATGGCTTCAGACCATCTTTCTAACTGTACCAATGCCTTGCCTCGATTGTACCAAACTTGATGATAATTAGGCTTCAAAGCCAAAGCACTTTCCCAACTATCAACTGCTCCAGCTAAATCTCCAGCTTTTGCTTGCTCCAAACCTAACTGAGCAAATATTTCCGAACTTTGCTCGGCAGACTGTTGTTGATTTTCCACTCCCACCCCAAGCTGACTAACCATTGCTTGAATAACTACTCTTGGGTCGCTAGTCTGTATACCTAACTGTTGCGCAACAGTTGCTAATAAATTAGGATTTTCCTGAAGCTTAACTACTAAATTTTCCAAAGCTTCATTTTCTTGATTTTCTGTTAAAGATGGTTGAGGAGGAGGGGAGACACCAGCATCAGGTCCATCATATTCCCAAATTGCTCCACTATCATCCCGACTTAAAAGTTCACTACCAATATTATTAGCCAGATTTCCTAGAGATTGTAGAGAAGGGAGCGATCGAGTCAAGTGAGCAAACCTAACCATTCTCTGAGCTAACTGATCATTAGGTTTCGGGGATGCTAATAATCTTTCTCCAAATCGTTTTAGCCATTCCTCCCAAAGTTCAGGTTTACCTCGTTCTCCCAGGTCGTCAAAAAAATTCTTTACTCTTTCGGAAGACCAACCTTGAGCAATACCTTCTAAAAGTTGACCGAACAGAAAATCATAATCTGTATCTGTTAAAGGTGGGAGAGACTGAGATAGTGGTTGAGTTTCTGAAGGGTTAGTTTGGACTTGAGAGAATAATCCTAAAAATTTTTCCCATAAACTTTTCAGCCATTGCCAAATTCTGCGAACCATTGGTTTGATTAATTAAAATCTTCCTTTCAAAGTATAAACTTTTATTATATTGTAGTATGGTATGGAAGGAAACGAAGAATGCCAGCAAAATGCTTTTAGCCCAACAACTCGAAAACTTGGTACAACAAATGACTAGGCTAGAAAATGAGGAGATTACACTTCCCATATTAATTTCTAGCATGATGATACCTTCCACATTGACGACAAAATATTTTATTACAGTTGTTTATGGAAATGATTCTGATGCTACAAATAATATAACTTTGCTGGCTTCAAGATTATATGATGTCACTTGGCTTTCATCTATATCCCTCTACTTATGTAGCCATCCGAAACTATATTGCGGAAAAACGCAATATTCTTATTCCTTTGGGTGATGTAACAAAGCCACCTGAAAAGAAGAAAAGAGAAGAGTTGTTTGAGATGCTAAAGGTTGACGTTAATGAAACAGGAAAGGTTTTTACGCCTAAGAAAAAGTATGAGTATGATGTAGGATGTCCTAAAATTTTGTCTACTAAAGAACGTATTTGGAAGGAGGCAAAATTTAATGATATCAGAGATAGATTTATTATTATTCCTACAGTAGAATTTATTAAAGATTTTGATGTTGACTATGATTATACACCTTTATTCAAAGCTCGTGAAGAATTTTGGTTGTCCACAGCTAGTGAGTTTGAGCAAAATTTGAAGTTGGTTGAAGGTGTTCATAGGCAGTTAATAGCTACGATGGCAGCAATCTATGATATCTCTTTATCAGAGGCAGTAGATAAAGTATCTATTTATCAAGAATTCGTAAAAAAATACTTATAATTGGCTATATTTGCCCCTAATCAAAAAAGGAAAATATATTTAATTCACTATTTAATTCACCTACTAGGCTAGATTTTGAGAAGGATTTGAGAAAATTCCTTAGAACTGTAGCGCTATAGTTTTGATTTATCTATACTTCAGATTCAATTCCTAATCAAAAAAGGAAAGGATATTTAATTGACTGAGTCAGGTAAATGTTGATAATTCCTCCAGAAAAATACTCATAACTGTAGCGCTATAGTTTTTTTCTATCTATCTCACTGTATGTGGATTAAATATCTAATCAAAAAAGGAAAAGATATTTAATTCAATCACGAGAGTAAATCTTCAGAAAAAATCTCGAAAAATACTCATAACTGTAGCGCTATAGTTTTTTTTCTATCTATCTCACTGTATGTGGATTAAATATCTAATCAAAAAAGAATAAACTTCAATATTTCAAGGTCATGGCTTCAGCCCAATGTACTGATAACTGATTGGTCATAACTGAAATAACCAACTTTTAGATGGGTAATAGAAAACTGAAAAATCATCCATTACCCATTAAAAAACTCTTAAAGACTAGACATCACTTCTTTTGCAGCAGCCAAAGTCCGGTCAATATCCTCCTCAGTATGCGCTAAAGAAGTAAACCCTGCCTCAAACTGAGAAGGAGCCAAATAAATTCCACGCTCCAACATTCCTCGGTGGAACTTGCTAAACTTACTCAAATCCGACTTTTTCGCATCATCATAATTGTGAACAGGTCCTTGATGGAAAAACATACCAAACATTGCACTAATATGCCCGCCACAAATAGGAAGACCAATTTCTTTTCCAATAGCCAATAACCCGTCAGCAAGTTTCTGAGTAATCTTGTTTAATTGCTCATAAGTACCTGGTTTATGCAGCAATTCCAGAGTCTTAATACCAGCAGTCATAGCCAGAGGATTACCAGAAAGAGTACCCGCTTGATACATCGGACCTGCTGGAGCAACCATCGACATAATATCCTGACGACCGCCATAAGCTCCCACAGGTAGACCACCACCAATAATTTTGCCTAAAGTTGTCAAATCTGGAGTAACATTAAATTTTTCCTGAGCGCCACCATAAGCAATACGAAATCCAGTCATCACTTCATCAAACACAAGTAACGCACCGTTATCCTGGGTAATCATCCGTAACCCTTCCAAGAAACCTGCATCTGGTGTAATAAATCCAGAGTTACCAACTACAGGTTCCAGGATAACACCAGAAATTTGGTCAGGGTTCTCGGCAAATAGTTGCTTAACTGCCTCCAAATCATTGTAAGGAGCAGTTAAAGTATTGCTAGTTACAGACTTAGGTACTCCAGGAGAATCTGGTAAACCTAGAGTTGCCACACCAGAGCCAGCTTTCACAAGAAACATATCAGCGTGGCCATGATAACAACCTTCAAATTTAATTACTTTATCTCTACCTGTAAAAGCTCGCATCAAACGCAGTACAGCCATACAAGCTTCTGTACCAGAGTTGACAAAGCGGACCATTTCGATGCTTGGTACCGCATCAATAACCATTTCAGCCAAAGTATTTTCTAAAGCACAGGGGGCGCCAAAACTTGTGCCTTTTTCCAAAACTTCTTTCAGAGCATTTAATACTTCTGGGTGAGCATGACCACAGATAGCAGGTCCCCAAGTGCCAACATAGTCAATATATTGGTTGCCATCAACATCCCAAATGTAAGCTCCCTTAACCCGATCAAATACAATTGGTTGGCCACCAACAGATTTGAATGCTCTGACCGGAGAACTAACTCCCCCTGGCATGAGTTTTTGAGCTGCTGCAAAAATTTCTTCGGATTTAGTGGTATTAAGTGTAGTAACTACCAATTTTAGTCTCCTGAATTTGTGTTTATTTCAATCCCAATATGGGGATTTTATATTATCACCAAATTAATATAAACCTATATCTATAATTTGGTTAATTGTATCATTGGAGTGAGTGTATATTTACAGTAAATTTTGGAGAATTATGAAGGGATTTTTTGACAATTTATTTATTTTATGATAAAAGCCAAAAACAAATTAAAATTTAAGATTAAACATTCAGAAAATACTTAAAAGATATCCTAAACTCCGAATATACAAACAAATTTTTTGGGGCACATAATGTCTATCTCCCAACCAGTAGGTTTAGGTCAATTGATTCCAGTGGAGCAGGTTCGTTATAATGAACAGGGACTTGTACCCGCTATTATTCAAGATTATTTAGATGGTACAGTTTTGATGATGGCCTGGATGAACCAGGAATCATTACAAAAAACTCTAGAAACTGGGCAAACTTGGTTTTGGAGTCGTTCTCGGCAAGAATTTTGGCATAAGGGTGCAACTTCTGGTCATCTTCAGAATATTAAATGGATGCGCTACGACTGTGATAGCGATACTTTATTAGTAGGAGTGGATCAGGTGGGGGATATTGCTTGTCATAAAGGGGAAAGGAGTTGTTTTCATCAGGTGGATGGAGAGGTTGTGAAGCCACCAGCAGATATGTTATCTCAAGTTTTTGATGTAATTAGCGATCGCCGTGACCATCCCCAGGAGGGTTCTTATACTTGTAAGTTATTTGCTGGAGGAGATAATAAAATTCTTAAGAAAATTGGGGAAGAGTCGGCAGAGGTGGTAATGGCTTGTAAGGATGATGAGAAAGAGGCGATCGCTTCGGAAGCGGCCGACTTATTTTACCATACTTTAGTGGCTCTAGCACATCATAATGTTGAGTTACGAGATGTGTATCGGAAGTTGGATGAACGTAGACCAAAAAATAAATACTATAAATAAGTAGCGTTGCTCATTTTGGGTGTGAAAAAATGCTGGAAAGCTATAAAATTTATTGATTGTCTTACAAAATCATACATTAATTGACGAATGCCAAATAACTTTGCTATATCCGCAGTTGGATAAATGCAGACCCAAAAATTAATGGTAAGACTTAGGCAGTACAAAGTATTTTTGTCATTGCGACAGACAGGGTAGCAATCTCAAATTCTAGTTTTTCCTACATCATGGGTAAGTCCTGAATGGTTTAAATAAACTTAAATCTTACCCTAGAATGAATGTAGTCTAAAACTGATTAAAGCGGTTTCCTATTTGTGATAGCTAAACTAAATATACAAGAAATCTATGAACTTGACTTTACCATCTCAATATCAAAGTTTCTTACCCCGCTTTTACAAACTTGCCAGTATTAGCGTTTTTTCTAATATGATGGTTCCCTTAGCTGGTTTATGTGATAGTGCGTTTCTAGGTCATTTAAACGACCTACGGTACTTGGCAGGGGTAATTTTAGCTACTATTTTATTTGACTATCTGTATCGAATTTTAAAATTTTTGCGGACAAGTACAAATGCTATTACCTCCGAAGCTGTGGGACGAGAGGATAATAAAGATATTTTGCTGGCAGCTTTGCGGAGTGGAGCGATCGCCTTAGCCATAGGATTTACCATTCTACTGTTGCAATATCCCATCCAAAAACTGGGATTTGCAATTTTAGGTGGTTCTAGCACTATTGAAGCATCAGGAATTGAGTATTTCAACGCTCGTATTTTAGGCGCACCAGCAGTTTTACTAAATTTTGTTTTAATTGGTTGGTTTCTGGGAAGGGAAAAAAATTTCATTGTTTTACTAATGTCGTTAGTCGCTAATATTTCTAATGTAGCACTAGACTATGTATTTATATATCGTTGGCAATGGGCAAGTACCGGAGCAGGTTTAGCAACAGCAATAAGTCAAATTTTAGCATTATTAGTAGCCTTAATTGCCGTTGGACTTAGTATTAACTGGAAAGATATTCCTGTAGCGATCGCCGATTTTTTTGATCGTCAGGCGTTAAAAGCAACAATTGCTCTTAAAGGTAATATCTTGATTCGATTTTTAGTTCTAATTTCCACTTATTCCATATTTACAAATTTAAGTGCAGTTATAGGGACAAATATTTTAGTTGAAAACGGTTTACTTCTACAAATTGCTCTGTTAAGTCAATTTTCAATTCAGGGTATTGGGATGACTGTACAGACATTGATCGGAAACTTTAAAGGAAAAGGTGAGACAGAAAAAATCTTGCCCGTGTTCATTGTTGCCACACTTCACAGTATTCCCATAGCCTTAATTTTTGCTTCAGTTTCTTTCTTCTTTCCTGAAACTGTATTTGGACTACTCACAAATAGTAGTGAGATTAGTGCTTCAATCAATAGTTATACTCCTTGGTTATTTCCTTTGCTGGTCTCAACAGCGATCGCTTTTATGTTAGAAGGATACTTTATAGGTCTCAAACAAGGAAGGCAAATACGAAATTCTGTTTTAACTGCTTTTGGTTTGGGATTTTTACCATTAGCTCTCTATGCTTGGAGTATTATGAGTGCCCATCTCTTATGGGCTGCCCTGACATTATATATGCTAACCCTCATATTCACTCTGGGAGTCCAAGTAAATGTGCAGAAACTATTTTTGGCGTCAGAGGAAAATGTTGTTGCTCAAGGTGAGGGATGACAGTAAATATTGCTATAGTTTTCAATACCCATAAATCTCCAACAAGGTAAGCATTTCCTACGGAATGCTGCGCAAACAGCTGTCAGCTAGCCTCTTGCCTCCTGGGTCAGAGCTGCGCTTTTTCGTATAGGGAATGCTCCGCTTTCCATGTTGCTCCGCGTTAACGTTTGCGGAGCATTCCGGAACGGAAAGTTGTGCGGAACGCTAAACAGCTATCAGCTATAAGTTATTAACTCACTAATATGATGATCTTGTCAGAAGAAATTAGTCTTCAAGGAGAATTAAAAGTTATGACTAAAGGTATAGTCTTTTAACCTGAGAAAGAATTATTCGTTATTTGCTGTTAACGCAGTTACCACCCAGGAGGCTTGCTTGCTAACCACTAATAGCTGAATGCTACCCAACAAGAGAAGTTAACATTTGTAACCCTACTTGATAACTTGATATTATATCATGTCCGCTTAATTAGTGATAAAAAAAATTTCTCCTCTTAATACCTTCTCCCTGAGTCCTGACTCATCCATGTTCCCTGTTCCCTGTTCCCTCTTTTTCAGATCAATTCTGATCCATAAATTATCAATTACCGAATTATCAATAATTAATAATTAAATAATTCGCGCCTTGAAGCCTCCCCTTGGATAGGGGAAAAAAAGTGTTAGGATATTTATCGACCTTCAATTCCCGTAAGGTTTTAACCAGAGGTAATTATCAATTATCCATTATCAATTAATGAATTCTCCCTGTTCCCTCTTTTCTGGAGATGTCTATTAAACCGGACATAAAATTATATGATTAATCCTTCCCTATATCAAGTTAACACCCGTGTTTGGCTAAACCAAATATCGCAAAAATTAGGTCGTCATGCCACCTTAGATGATATTCCCGATGATGAACTAGATAAAATAGCAAACATAGGATTTGACTGGGTGTACTTTTTAGGAGTTTGGCAAACAGGAATAATGGGGCGAGATATTTCTCGTGCAAATCCTGATTGGCGAAAAGAAGCTATAGAACTTTTTGGTGATGACTTTCAAGAAGATTATATTTGTGGGTCTTGTTTTGCGGTAACTGGTTATCATATCCATGAAAACCTGGGTGACAATGAAGCTATGCTGCGACTGCGCGATCGCCTCCATCAACGAGGGCTAAAACTTATGCTTGATTTTGTCCCCAACCATACTGCCCTCGACCATCCTTGGGTACAAACAAATCCTGACTTTTATATTCAGGGAACCCAAGCTGATATCGAACGAGAACCCCAGAATTATATACAAGTAGAATTGCCAGCAGGTAGCCAAATATTTGCTCATGGAAGAGACCTCTATTTTCCAGGTTGGCCTGATACTTTGCAACTGAACTACAGCAACCCTAAATTACAGGAGGCGATGTTAGCAGAGTTATTCAATGTTGCTCATTTGTGCGATGGCGTTCGCTGCGATATGGCAATGCTAATATTACCAGCTATTTTTGAGAAGACTTGGGGTATTTCAGTGGAACCATTTTGGTCTAATGCCATCTCCCAAGTTAAACAGCAACATCCAGATTTTACTTTTATGGCAGAAGTGTATTGGAATTTGGAATGGGAACTACAACAGTTAGGATTTGATTATACTTATGACAAACTGTTATACGATCGCCTCCGGGAACAGCAGGCAATTCCAGTTAGACTGCATCTTTATGCTGCTGTTGATTTTCAAAGTAAGTTAGCACGGTTTATCGAAAATCACGATGAACCGAGGGCAAATGGAACTTTTCCACCAAGAGTTCATCAAGCTGCTGCCATTTTGAGTTATTTTACCCCTGGTTTAAAATTTTTCCATCAAGGTCAGTTACAAGGTTGGTCTCAGAAAATTTCGATGCACTTATGTCACGCTCCTCAAGAAGCTACTGTTCCCAACCTAGAGAGATTTTATCATCAATTATTAGATTGTTTAGCTTTAGATATTGTCCGTGAGGGAAATTGGCAGTTACTCGAATGTATAGCTGCATGGGAAGGAAATTACACATGGAATAATTTTATTTGTTTTGTCTGGAAAGGAAAAGATGATCGACTTTTATTAATAACAGTTAATTATGCTCCCCAACAAAGTCAATGTTATGTTTTACTTCCTTTTGAGAGTCTCAGAGGTGAAAGGTATCGACTACAGGATTTAATGAGTGATATTAGTTATGATCGCTTGGGAGATAAGTTAATTTCACGAGGTCTGTATTTGGATGTGCCTGCATGGAGTTATCATGTGTTCGATATTAGTTAATGGTAGTCGGTGTGTCTTAACTAGCTGAGGACTTGGGTAGAAATAGGGTTTCTTGATAAAAGTTAGTTAGAAAACCAATAATTAGGGCAATAAATTCGGTTTCTTTGTACTGTATAGGCAGATCAAAGGAATTGATTTTAACATGGCAATAAGGTTTTTGCAACCAATAATTTCCAATAATTTATTGACTTTACATAATCTTCACAAATATTGATAGATCAAATGAAGCTTCTGTAAAAATACTGATATTTTAACCTGAATTTAACCAAAAGACAAGATAGATTTGTTTAGATTAACTAAGTAATTTAAGTAGTTACTCAGAAGATGCTCAACTTCTGAGCAATTCTTTCTTAGTTTTGTGTGATCTTACTCATACATTAAAGAGAATCACAGGTAATTTTTACATTTTTGTCCAATAGAAATACATCCAATTAATTAGGAAATAGAAATGGCTGCAACAACATTATCAGCAGGTGATATAGCCATTGTTGGCTTTAACTTTGACAACCCCGACGAATTTGCGTTTACACCATTAGTAGATATTGGTGCAGGTACAGAAATTAATTTTACCGATAACGGTTGGCAAGCTGCTGGTACTTTCAGAGCGACTGAAGGCACTTTTACTTGGACAGCACCCACAGATATTGCTGCTGGAACAATAATTAATCCTACTATCAGTAGTATTTTATTCTCAGCGAGTGGCGACCAAATTATCGCTTATCAAGGAGACAGTAGCAACCCCACTTTTATTTATGCTCTCAATAGTGAAGGCAACCCTGGAGTATGGCAGTCTGACTCCACCAGTTCCAATACTTCTGCCCTACCCACAGGTTTAGTCAATGGTGAAACAGCAGTAGCTTTAGACGAAATTGATAATGCTATTTATACAGGTATCACTTCTGGTACCCAAGCAGAATTATTAGCAGCCATCAGTGATAACTCTAATTGGTCTGGAGACAATGGCAACAGACAAACAATGCCTACAGATGCTTTCAGCGTTGGTAGTAGCGCCTCCAACCCAGTTATCAATGAAGTATTCGTTAGTCATGCCGGAGTAGATGACACTGAATTTATCGAAATATTTGGCACACCTGGTACATCATTGGATGGCTTAAGTTTCATTGCCGTAGAAGGGGATAGTTTCGGTCCAGGCACAATTGACGCTCAATTTGACTTTGACTCTACCCATACTATCGGCGATAACGGCTTTTTCTTAATTGGAAACCCCACAGGTTTAGCAAATAACTATGCAGTTGCTCCGAATGTTGAGATTAGTAGTAATTTCCTAGAAAATAGTAGTTCGACTTTTGCTTTAGTTGAAACTGGCAGTATTTCTGGTACTTCAGTTACAGACAACGAAGTTGTTATTGATACTGTTGCTCTTACAGATGGTGATGCAGGGGATACCTTCTTCTTTGATGCTCCTGTTATCGGCCCCGATGGTTCATTTTTCCCTGCTGGTGCCCGCCGAGTTACTGATGGAGTCGATACAGATACAGTTAGTGACTTTGTAATTAGTGATTTCTTCTTGGGTGCCGATAATACTCCGACTGCTGGAACTTTTGATCATGGTGGCGGTGGTGAAGAACCAACTTTAACTGCTATCTACGACATTCAAGGTGCAGGTCACACCTCCGCTTTAGAAGGTCAAGCAGTTACTACCACAGGTATTGTCACAGCAGTAGATAGTAATGGTTTCTATCTACAAGATCCAACAGGAGATGGTGATATTGCTACCTCTGATGCTTTGTTTGTATTCACTGGTTCAGCGCCTGGAGTCAATGTAGGTGATGAACTACAAGTTGATGGTACAGTATCTGAGTTTACTCCTGGTGGTACTTCTACTCGCAACCTATCAACTACTCAGATAAGTGGTGCTACAGTCACGAATCTTTCCAGTGGTAATGCTCTTCCTGATGCAGTCATAATAGGTTCTGGTGGTCGTGTACCTCCAACAGAAAATATTGATGATGATGCTTTTGCCAGCTTTGATCCCATAACTGATGGTATTGACTTCTTCGAGTCTTTAGAAGGAATGCGAGTCACTGCTCAAAATGTAGTTGCCGTTGCTCCGACAAACCGCTTCGGTGAAATCTTTACCGTTGTTGATGATGGTGTAGGTGCTACAGGAATTAGCGATCGCGGCACGCTCAACATCAGCCCTAACGACTTCAACCCCGAAAAAGTTCAAATTGATGAAGATTCAGGAGTTTTTGACTTCGACTTCCCCAATGTTAATGTTGGAGATAGTCTGGGTAACGTAACGGGGGTTGTCAGCTATGGTTTTGGTAACTTTGAAATTCTGCCTACTGAAGACTTCACTAGCAACATTACCTCTGCTAACTTACAACCTGAAGTCAGTTCCATAGTAGGAAGCAGTGATCGACTCACAGTTGCTAGCTACAATGTTCTCAACCTCGATCCAGTAGTTGAAGATATTAATCTTGTGGACGACAATGATCCGCGTGACGTTGATGATGATATTGGAAATGGTCGCTTTGATGCTATTGCTGATCAAGTTGTCAATAACCTAAATGCCCCAGACATTATTGGGTTACAGGAAATCCAAGACAATACAGGAGCCGAGATTAACGACGGTGTTACTTCTGCAAGTCTTACACTCCAGACTTTGGTCGATGCGATATCTGCTGCGGGTGTTCCAACTTACCAGTTTATTGACAATACCTTTATTACAGATGGTGCTAGCGGAGGTCAACCGGGTGGAAATATCCGAAATGCCTTCTTGTATAACCATGCTCGTGTTGATTTAGTTGACGGTTCCGTTCAAACCATTGGAGATCAAAATCCTGGTAGTGCGTTTGCAGGCGCTCGTTTACCATTGGTTGCCGACTTTAAATTTAACGGTCAAGAAGTTAGTGTTGTTAGTAACCATTTCTCCTCCAAGGGAGGTAGTGCGCCTATTCTCGGTATTGAACAACCTTTTGATGCTCGTCAGGAAGACGTAACCGTTAACGGTAGTCTAGATGAGCGACAAGCTCAAGCAAACGCAGTCCAGGGATTTGTTGCAGATGCTCTAACTGCTGACCCCAATGCAAATCTTGTAGTGCTAGGAGATTTCAACGAGTTTGAGTTTGTTTCTCCACTTGATACCCTGGAACAAAATCTGACCAACTTAACAGAAACAGAAATACTAGATGAGGATGAGCGTTATACCTTCATCTTCCAAGGAAATTCTCAGTCTTTGGATCATATTTTGGTGAGTGATAGCTTGAATGAAGGCGCTGAATTTGACATTGTTAATGTGAACAGTGAATTTGCTGAAACCAGTCAACGAGCAAGCGACCACGATCCATTAATTGTTAGTTTGAATTTACCAACTCCTGGAGAAGTGATTGAGGGTACTGCTGGTCGGGATAATTTGATTGGAACCGATGGAGATGATACTATTACTGGTTTGCGACGTCGAGATACTCTTACTGGTGGTGCTGGTAACGATACATTTGTATATACTGGCCTCCGAGATGCAGGTGATATCATCACTGACTTTGAAGTTGGTAGCGATCAAATTGACTTAGTTGAAGTATTAGATGATGTTATTTCTGTAGTTGTTGACCCCATTAGTGATGGTTACGTTGGCTTTACCTCCCGTGGAGCAGATACTATCTTGACTATCGATCTTGATGGTGCTGCTGCTTCTGGTCGCGCTCGCTCTTTCTTGTTAGTGGAAGGAGTTGAGGCTACAGCTCTAAATAATTCAGACAATTTCATTTTTTAAGAAGAACAGAAACCGGGTTTATATTAGATACCACCATACTAATATATGTTTTACATAAACCCGGTTTCTTATAACACTCCGAAGTTGTCATAAAAACAACAAACATTTCCTCTCTATTACGAAAAACAAAACCATGACTAATATTTTGCAAAAGTTATCTTTCGTTGCTACAAGTGCAGTTCTTGGCATCACTGTAATTAATGCTAACCCTGTTAATGCAGCTTCAATTATTTATGATTTTGAAGTTAATAATTTAGACGGTTCTTTAGCAGGCGAAACATACTCTGGATATTTTGAATTTGACGGTTCTGCATTAACTGGAAGTGGTGAAGAATTGTTATCTGTATCAGAACTCAGTTTCGATTTTCTGGGTGTTAACTACACTGAAAATGATGGCATATTTAGTGACGTTGTATTTTTGGATGGTGAATTCCTAGGATTGGATTTTTCAACAGATGCTGTATTCTCTTTTATACCAGGTTTATTTGACCTTGGAGATGCTTTCTTTGAATATGATACTCTTGGAGAAGGAGTTGGTACAGGAGATATCATATACACTTTACGTCAAGATACCCCAGTATCTACACCTGAACCTACTGCTGTTTTCAGTTTATTAGCTTTAGGTGCTGTAGGCGGCAGTGGTGTTTTGAAGAAGAGAAAGTAAACATCATTATCAAAAAATGCAGCATTATTTTTGGCGTTGCATAAATGCGGGATGATTTTAATAGTTGTGTGGAATGGGCATCTTGCCCGTTCCTGATATTTTCGGACAGGCAGGATGCCTATCCCACTTGATATTCATCCCCAAATTTCAGCAACGCCTAATTTTTCAATAAATATCTGAGATAAAAGGCGGGGTCGCACCGCTATCTAGTAGGGGCGAATAGCCATGTGCTAACGCAAAGCTCCGCTTTATATGTCGCGCAGCGTTAACGGAGTTGTGCGATAGCAAAACGCCCCTACAGGTGGTTTATAATTTCATTTTTTGCGTAAGTCCTGAATTATAGAACCTAAAATTATTTGACATGACTATAATCTCTATTTCCACTTCTATTTATACCTTTTAATTTTGTCTTCCTACCTGTTAAATTTTCTAATTTTTTTCTAACTTCAGCAGAGGTCATTTGATTTAAAGTTATACCTTTTTGATTAGCCATAGCAGCAGCAACTCCTATTGCTTGCCCTTGATAAATACTAATTGTTTGAATTCGTGATACTGCTACAGCAATTCCTAAATATCCAGACGATCGCCCGACAACTGCTAAACTATTCACATTTTTAGCTAAAGCACTCTCAATACCAAAGTTGTATTTAGGTAGAGGCAAAGAGTTGATACCTAAATCTTTAACACCACCCCGAAAATAAAATTCATAGGAAAAAGTACCAATATAATTCTCTGCTGAAGTACCACCTTTAATAATTTATTTTCCTGTCAATGGGTCAACAACATCACTAATATTTAAACTATGTCTAATATAAACTTCTGAGGGAATAACTACTTTGATATCTTTTCCAGAAATTTTCCTTAACCAAGCCTCAAGTTCCTTCATTTCTGTAATCATTTCTTGGGTTGGTTTAAAATCATTTAGTTCTATTTGCCTGACTTTTTTACTGTCATATTTAAACAAAAATCCATTCAATGATAATGAACGTTTACCTAGACGACAAATATTCAGTTTATCAAATAAAAATCTTGATGAAAAAGCTAGATTAAATGAATGTTTTCGATGAAGATGATAAGCTCCTGCTAAGGCAATACTTCGATTTATATAGCCGTCTTGATATGTTTTAATTATTGGCAATCTAAACTGAGCCAGGGTAAATTTAGCATATAGAGGAGTTTGTTCAGATTGAATTTTATTCTTAATTTTTCCCATTAGTTGGCGGTTATAAAGTATTTTTGATTCCAATTTTTGGAAATCGTAAATACTTAAACCAGTTACAGTCGGAACAATAGAAGTTGCGATAGTTTCATTCTGTAATTTCTGGTTTTGTGATGCAAATCCTAAAGAATAGGGTACACCTGCTTTTCTGGCTAATTCTGCATCTTGAGTTGTGTCTATAAATGCAGAAGCTTTGACTCTAATATTTGTGTCATTTATCTGCACAAATTTAATTTTTTTATTTTCTACATAAGGAGTAATAGAAGCGTTAGAAATAACCATAATTCCTGCCGCTTCTAACATTTCTTTCATGGCTTTTGCTGCCAGGTCTGGAGTAACACAAGCTTCAACAACTTTTGCCTTTTTCAAAAAGTTACGAAAGCATTGAGAATAAGGTTAATTTTGCCAACCAGGGGTTTTATCATAGTCGAGATAAGCTAGCCCACCTCTTGTTAATAAACCACCTAAAGGTTGACGGTCAGAATTAGAACGGATTAATACTACTTTGCCTGTAGTTCCTAATGTTTTTTTAGCCCAAATAGCAGCACATATTCCTTGAAGTTCATCTCCATAAATTACGATATCAAAGTTTTTATAAGTTGGTAATGGTGGTTTTAGCGGTTTAGAGGGTGAGGGGGAAGGAGTGGGAGTATTAACTGAATTATTTGTGGAATTATTTGGTGTTGTATTTTGCCAAAATGTAGAGATAAAATTATGACTAACTTTAGGTAAATGTTGAGCAGCGCTTAATGGAATTAGTGATAAAAATGCTGTGATTAAAATTAATCTTTTTGGGTAATCAGAAGCCATATATTTTGGGGATAATTCAACCGTTTCACGGAAGTTAAAAGTCAAAAGTCAAAAGTCAAAAGTTAGATTTTATAGCCTCAAAATTTTGACAATATAGTAATTTCAGGAAATTATTGAAAATCTAAAGTTTGGAACTATTTCTGACAAAAAAAAAGGTATCAAGCCTCCCCTTTTAAGGGGATAAAAAAATAGAATATTCCTTATGTCAAGCCTCTGGGTTTAACCAGAGGTACAGTTAACTGTTAACTGTTAACTGATAACTGATAACTGATAACTGAAATGACATCTCTCAAATGAATTGATATAAGGTTAACTATCTTACTATACTAGGTTTTGATGCGAATTATTACAACATTTTAGATATGTCACTGTAGTAGGTTGGGTTGACGTAGGAAACCCAACACTAATAAAGCTTTGTTGGGTTTATTCTACGGATAAGTGGAGCGAACACTTACTAGGTTTTGCTGCGAACTATTACAACATTTTAGATATGTCACTGTAGTAGGTTGGGTTGACGTAGCAAACCCAACACTAATAAAGCTTTGTTGGGTTTATTCTAAAGATAAGTGGAGCGAACACTTACTAGAACGGTGCGTTACGACAAATTGTTAAATCTCTGTCAAACCTGATATTTTAGATGTCTAACGCACCCTACTGGACTGACACTTTGTTGGGTTTCACTTCTTTCTACCCAACCTACATTTTTAGGTATTTCATCCCACTACAATAATGAACTGGCGCTAAAGCGCAACTACAAACAAGCAACAGTTTTAATGACTATAATTAAAAATAACTAACATATAAGAGATTGAATAATTATGATTGAATTGTTAATTGCTTGGGGGGGTAGTGAAGCGGTTAAATTTATTGCTCAGGAAGTTATTGGAGAATTAGCTAAGGGTACTGCTGAAGATTATGTTAAAGATTTTGGCAAAGAAGGTATTTCTAATATTGTTGGTAGGATAGCAAACAAAGAACCTTTAAAAAAAGCTACGGCAGAAGCAATTAAAGATTTTTTAGATTTGGGAAAGCAAGAGTTAAAAAATGCTGAATTGAGTGAAAGTGAGTTAAAGGAATATATTAAACCTTTAAAACAGTTTATTAAAAATCGGTCTGTTTTAGAGGTTTTGGTTAGTGCTTTTGATAATAATCTCAAACTTTTAGAGACTAATAAATTGGCTACTACCTGGAACGAAATTAATCCACCTTTACCAGATGATTTTGACTGGGAATTTCTTGCCAAGCAATATCGGAGAAATGTTAAAAATATTATCCGGCAGTCTGATGAATTACGGGAAATATTAAATGCTGAAAATCTGGATAAACTAGCAAATCAAAACTCGGAAATTAAACCAGATTTTGACCTCAGAAAACATCAAGAGGGAATCCGAGAACAATATGGAAATCTCAAATTAGAAAGTTTAGATACGAGTGGTTATGGTTATAATAATTTGAAATTATGGCGAATGTTTATCCCTCAAAATGTCCGAGAATCTCAAGAATTTATGCCTCAAATACATGAGATTCCTAAAGAATATTTGAAGCAATTAAAAGATAGCGGTCAGCTTGAGTCAGATTTTTCTCCAGAACAATTGGAAGGTCGCCATCGGAGATATTTTGAACAGCAAACTCGCTCGGTTTTGGAATTAATAGAAGATAACAAATATAAATATTTAGTTATTCTGGGCGACCCCGGTTCTGGTAAGTCTACTTTATTACAATATATTGCTCTACAATGGGCTGAATTACCTCGAAAAGATTTATCGTTAAAGCCAATTCCTCTGTTAATTGAACTGCGGACTTATGTGCGGAACCATGATGGGAATAAGTGCAAGAATTTTCTAGATTTTCTGGAACAAGGTAGTGGAGTTGTTTGTCATTTTCCTCAACAAGAACTCCATGAAAAATTACAAAATGGCAATGCAATTGTGATATTTGATGGGTTAGATGAAGTTTTTGACCCTGGCAAGCGAGAGGATGTAATAAATGATATTCATCGGTTTACTAATAATTATAAAAATGTGCGGGTAATTGTTACTTCGCGGGTGATTGGTTATAAACCACAAAAACTCCGGGATGCTGAGTTTTATCATTTTATGTTGCAAGATTTAGAAGCGGAACAAGTTGAGGATTTTATTCAACGTTGGCACAATTTAACTTATCAAGATGAGGCGGAAAGGGAGAGGAAAAGAGAAAGGTTGAAACTGGCAATTAAAAATTCTTCAGCTATTAAAGAATTGTCGGAAAATCCCCTGTTATTAACTATGATGGCTATTTTGAATCGTCATCAAGAATTGCCGAGAGATAGGGCTGAACTTTATAATCAAGCTTCGCGGATTTTATTACAGCAGTGGGATATGGAACGGACGCTGGTTGATGCGAATCTTAACCCGAAGACTATTGATTATAAAGATAAGCAGGCAATTTTGCGTCAGGTAGCTTTTTTTATGCAGGGGAATAAGGAAGGTTTAGCTGGTAATTTGATTCATGGAGATGATTTGGAAAAAACTATCATTAATTCTTTAAAAGTTATGGGTATTAATGATGCAAGAACTGTGGCTAGGGCGTTGATGGAACAGTTACGGCATCGGAATTTTATTTTATGTTTTGTCGGCGCTGGGTATTATGCTTTTGTGCATCGGACTTTTTTGGAATATTTTTGTGCTTCGAGTTTTGTTTGGCAGTTTGAAAAGGAACAGAAAATTTCTCAAGATGATTTGATAAATGATGTTTTTGGTAAGCATTGGCGGGATGAAAAATGGCATGAGGTTTTGCGGTTAATTGCGGGGATGATTGATCCAAGATTTGTAGGAGAAATTATTAGTTATTTAATGGAACAAGATGGAGAAGAAGAAGAGTTTAAGAATTTATTTTTGGCTGGCAAGTGTTTGTTTGAAGTTAGGAGTCGTCAGAGTATTGGTGATGTGGGAAATCGGTTATTAAAAAGGTTAAAAGATTTGACTGAGTATATCCGTGGTTATTCTTATAAATTCTATAACAGTGAATCTGAAGAAATTTATCAGAAAAATGTAGCCTTAGGTCGTAAAATTCGTGGTCAAGCTGTGCAAGTAGTGGCTGCAACCTGGAGAGATGATCCTTTAACCTACACCTGGCTCAAACAATTGCTAGTATCTCGTAATAATTGGATTGTGCGACAGGAAGCAGTGCGACAAATTGCTACTTTAGACAAAGACAAACTAGAAATTATAGAGTTACTCAAGCAACAGATATTGTCTGATGATGGTTGGGATGTACGACGGGAAGCGATGCAACAAATTGCTACTTTAGGCAAAGGAAAACCAGAAACTTTAGAATTATTCAAACAATGGGTAAAGTCTAATCTGAATTGGGATGTGCGACAGGAAGCGGTGCGACAAATAGCAAGTGGTTGGAAACATGAACCAGGAATTTTAGATTTACTCAAACAATGGGTAGAATCTCACAATAGTTTGAGTGTAAGAGTTGAAGCGGTGAGACAAATTACTAATGGTTGGAAAGAGCAACCAGAAATTTTAGAGTTACTCAAACAATGGGTAGAGTTTAATGAGAATTGGGATGTGAGAGTTGAAGCGGTGCTACAAATAGCTACTGGTTGGAAACATGAGCCAGGAATTTTAGATTTACTCAAGCAAAGGGTAAAGTCTGGTAATAGTTCAAGTGCAGAACTTGAAGCGGTACTACAAATAGCTGCTGCTTGGAAAGATAAACCGGAAATTTTTGAACTACTTAAACAAAGAGTAGATTCGGATTTGCGAGTTGAAGCAGTGCAACAAATAGCTACTGATTGGAAAGATAAACCGGGAATTTTTGAATTACTCAAACAATCGGCAGAGTCTGACGAAAGTTCGAGTGTGCGGCGGGAAGCGATACGACAAATTGCTACTGGTTGGAAAGATAAACCGGGAATTTTAGATTTACTCAGACAATGGGTAGAATCTAATGAGAATTGCTATGTGCGAGCTGAAGCAGTGCGACAAATTGCTACTGGTTGGAAACATGAACCCGGTGTTTTAGATTTACTTAAACAATGGGTAGAGTCTGATGAGAATTGGGATGTGCGAGGTGAAGCGGTGCGACAAATAGCTACTGGTTGGAAACACGAGTCGGGAATTTTAGAATTACTCAAACAATGGGTAGAGTCTGATGAGAATTGGGATGTGCGAGTTGAAGCGGTGCGACAAATTGCTACTGGTTGGAAACACAAGCCGAGAATTTTTGAATTGTTTTATCATACCGCCCTCAATGACCCCTTTCAACGTGAATATGATTTTCAAGATAACCCTCGACAAATAGCACTAGAGGCAATAGTCGAACAATATCCAAACCATCCGCAAACCCTCCCACTATTACAAGACAGAGCAGAAAATGACGCAGACGAACAACTGCGGGAGTGGGCAAAAAAGAAATTGCAGCGATTAGAAAATAGGAATGCTCATTAGAAGCTGTTTGTAAACTTATAAAAACCTCTCTCCTGCGAGGAAAGAGGCTTATTCACCCCCATTCCCTGGTAGGGTAGGGGGGCAGGGGGGTTAGGTTTTTAGGATTTATCGGTGCGCCATTTCAGTTATCAGTTATCAGTTATCAGTTATCAGTTTTGTAAGTTGGGTTTCGTACCTCAATTCTGACTACTGAATTCTAAATTCTGACTCCTGAATTCTGAATTATAAATTCTAAATTCTAAATTCTTAAACACTTGAACTACATTTTTTCATATATTCCCAACCACGCTGGGGAGAAACGCGATCGCGTCCAATTGTCTTAGCAATCCATTCTGCTACTTTTGGCCCAGTCCAGCTTGCTTGGTCTTGAGGTGGACTTTTCAGTGCTATGCGTAATTGTTCTTGTTGTTCTGGACTGAGTAAAGCATGAGAAGGGTAAAATTTCCGGGTTTTCCGCCGATTTAAAATTGCATCCGGCCCTTTTTGATTATAACTTTTTACTATATCCTTAGCATAATCATAGTTAAGACCCAAAGCTTGAGCTGCTTCTTTAATAGTCCACTTTTGAGACACTAACCACAACAGGTGCCAGCGTCGAGATTCTACTCTATCTCTAATTTGGAGATAGCGATTTTTGATTTCTGCTTCGCTCAGGTGGGATTTGAGATAGGCTTTTTTAGGCATCTTTTTCTACTTTATCAGGGGTATGAAATATGAATAGTTCAACTCTGGAAAGCAACAAGATTAAGTTCCGCTAGCGTTAGCGATCGCTTTCCTCTATGTAGATGACCCTGTAAACTCCCAATCAACCGTTACAACTTAAGATTGTTTTTTATCTGCAGTAATGTTGTTTACGGTTTTATGGTTTAGATGTTTATACTATAACACCTTATCACATCTGTGTAAATACATCAAGTTTAATAAGTTTAATATTAGAGTATCAGATGAATTTATCAGCTTATTCATATTCACTTGATAAAATCTTTACAGAATCTTTACAAATGTTAGCTACAATTATGCTAATCAAATTTTTCTAGATAAATTTACCTATAAATTAGTTGAGGATAAAAAAGCGATCACTCTTTTCAGTTATCAGTTATCAGTTATCAGTGAACCTCCGAGTTTAGTTGCAGGCTTGAAATACTCAGTTAAATCATCTTATACTTCTAATTCTGAACTTAATTCTAAGTTACTATGGAAAACAGCATTAATTCTCACTATTAAATCTTGCTAATAATTCCTCACGGGATAATTGTAATAGTATTAGTAACTTTTAATTCTCCTTGGAGATTAATTATTCCTTCCAATACAATGAGTTAATAACTAATAGCTGATATAGCAATCAGCAATGAGATGTGAGAAAAAAATGTAGGGGTTTGGAAACCAAACCCCGTTAGATAAAATATTACAAATTATCACAAATTACAACTGATTGCTCTAACTGATAGCTAATAGCTGAATGCTTACAAAATAACTATTCACTTAGACGATAAATACTTCCATAATATGAATACTTCAACTCAAAAATCTTATTATCAAGTTGGTGGTTGTCTTCCCAAAAATGCACCTAATTATGTTCAGCGACGAGCAGATGCAGATTTCTATGAAGGTCTAAAAGCGGGTGAGTTTTGTTATGTTCTTAATTCTCGTCAAATGGGAAAATCTAGTTTGCAAGTTAGAACAATTCAAAGATTACAAAAAGAGGGTATTTATTGTGTGGCGATCGACATTTCAGAAATTGGTAATCGGGGTGTTACTATTGAACAGTGGTATGCAGGTATTCTCAGAATATTAGAAAATAATTTTGATCTATCAGAATATGTGAATATTCGTACTTGGTGGCGGGAACGAGATTATCTGGCTCCTGTACAAAGATTAAGTGAGTTTATTGAAACTGTATTACTGACACAAATTAATCATAATATTGTGATTTTTATTGATGAAATTGATAGTATTCTTGCTTTAGATTTCCCTGTGGATGATTTTTTAGGGTTTATTCGAGCTTGTTACAACAAACGTGCTAATAATCAAGAATATAATCGTCTAACTTTTGCTTTGTTGGGAGTTAGTACACCTCAAGATTTATGTCAGGATAAAAGTAGTACACCTTTTAATATTGGCAGGGCAATTGAACTAACTGGTTTTCAATTAGATGAAGCTTTACCATTGATGGATGGATTAGTCGAAATTTGTCAGGAACCGGAGGCAGTTTTACAAGAGGTTTTAACTTGGACTGGAGGGCAACCATTTTTAACTCAAAAGCTCTGTAAACTATTAATTGAAAATGGAGAATTAATTATTAATTCGGCAGAGGGAGTAGCAGAAATTGTGAGGTCGAAAATTATTCATAATTGGGAAGCACAAGATATACCAGAACATTTAAAAACTATTCGCGATCGAATCTTCAGAAAGGATGAAAGAATAGTCAGGAGATTAGGATTATATCAGGAAATTTTACAGAATAATTTGACGGGAATAGTAGGGGATAATAGTCCGGAACAAATGGAACTTAGGTTATCTGGATTAGTAGTTAAACGAGATAGTAAGTTAATAGTTGCTAATCCCATATATGGGACGGTTTTTCATCAAGAAATGATTATTGAGGAATTGGAAAAGTTGCCTCCATATTCGGAGGAAATTAAAGCATGGCTCAATTCTAATTGTGCAGATAATGGCTATTTATTGCAAGGTAAAAATTTACAATCAGCTTTAATTTGGGCAGCCGGAAAAAGTTTAAGGAATCAAGATTTCCAATTTTTGACTACTAGCCAGAAATTAGTATTAGATGCTCAGACAGAAACTTTAGAATCAACAAAAATCGAAACTAAAAAAGCTCAAGCAGAAGTTGTTAAAGCACAAAAAAAAGCTAAACGTTGGATTCAAATAGGTTCCACTATTTTAGGTATATCTTTGATTTTTTCCATAAGTTTTTCACTATTAGCTCATCAAAGATTTAAACTAGCAAAATCTAGTCGGGAAATTGAACAAACTGGCACTGATGCTTTATTATTAGCTATCAAACAATCGGCAACAAATCAGGAATTATTAGAAGCTTTACCCAAAGCTATTTCTGCTGGACAAAGATTAAAATCTTTAGTAAATAAAAATACTCCTCTAGCAGAATATCCTGCTACTCGACCAATATTAGCTTTACAAATGATTCTTGATAAACTTGATGAACAAAAACAATTTCAAGATAGTATACTTCAGAAAAGAAAAATTATTTTGCAAGGTCATCAGGGTGCAGTTACCAGTGTAAAATTTAGTCCGAACCAAGAATTTTTAGCCTCAGCAGGAGTAGATGGAAAAGTAATTATTTGGAATCTGGAAGGCAAAAAAATTACAGAATGGCAAACAGAACAAAAATCTGTTAATAGTCTCATTTTTCATCCTGATGGTAAATATTTAGCAACTGCTGGTAGTAACGGTACGGTAAAAATATGGAGTCTATTAGAGAAAAGTTTAGGAGAAAAATTATATGTATTAGAAATATCTCAAACCGAAGTTAATAGTATTAGCTTTAGTCCTGATGGTAAATATTTAGCAACTGCTGGTATAGATATTCCTGTGCAAATTTGGAACCTATCATCATCGCCCATAACTATATCCTCTAATAAAATTTTGGATAATAATGGTTTAATTAGAAGTGTTCGTTTTAGTCCTAATAGCAATTTTTTAGCAACATTAGATGGCAAATCTACTATTAGGTTATGGGATATATCTGAAAATAAATTTCAAACCCTAGATGTAGAAGCTATTAGTATGAACTTTAGCATCAATAAACCTCAGATGTTACTAACAGCAACATCAAATGGAGTAGTAGAAATGTGGCAGATTTATACAGGTAGATTAGTCAATAATTTTCAAAGTTTACATTTGGATACTAAGCTAGTTAATTTTAGTCCTGATGGAGAATTAATAGGTACTGTTGGAATTGATAGTATTGTGCGACTTTGGAATTTATCAGGGCGACAGATAAGCCAATTTGAATTTTCAGAAAATGTGATTGATATAGCCTTTAGTTTAGATGGTAAAAAAATTGCTGTAGCTGATAGTAATGGTCAAATTTGGTTAAGGTCTGTGGAAAATTTGGAGGAGCTTTTGAGTAAAGGTTGTAGATTTTTAGAAGACAGACCAAACTATTTTATGAGAGTAGGAGAATTTTGTGAGGGCGAATATAGCAATTCTAAATAAGTCTTCAACAATTAATAATTACCTCTTCTGTAATAGAAGGATTGACTAAAAGGATTTGTTTTTCTTTTTTCTCTTGAAATAGAAGGCTTTATACCTTAATTTTTCGGTAATATTTTATTGTAGGGGTTTGGTCTCCAAACCCTACTTGGGTTTGCTGAAAAAGTCTTTTTTAAGGAATGGGGAGTAGGGGAGTAATTTTTTTGCCAATCTTGGCTAAAATGCTAACTTTTTGAGGATGAAGAGCTGAAAATCAAGATATTTCAGACCATTAAATTCACCTGATTTATTGTAAATGCTTTGAGATTTAATCAGCAATTTCCTAGTAAAAATAGGGAGATTTGGAGACCAAAGCCCTACAGTTTTTTTTCCTCTTCTTTCTTCCTTCTTCCTTCTTTTTGAGGATGAAGAGCTGAAAATCAAGATATTTCAGACCATTAAATTCACCTGATTTATTGTAAATGCTTTGAGATTTAATCAGCAAGTTCCTAGTAAAAATAGGGAGATTTGGAGACCAAACCCCTACATTTTTTTTCCACAAATGCTGACAATTTTTTTTTCCTCTTCTTTCTTCCTTGTACCTGATTTTTGAGGATGAAGAGCTGAAAATCAAGATATTTCAGACCATTAAATGTACCTGATTTATTGTAAATGCTTTGAGATTTAATCAGCAATTTCCTAGTAAAAATAGGGAGATTTGGAGACCAAACCCCTACATTTTTTTTCCACAAATGCTGACAATTTTTTTTTCCTCTTCTTTCTTCCTTGTACCTGATTTTTGAGGATGAAGAGCTGAAAATCAAGATATTTCAGACCATTAAATGTACCTGATT